>CAZUPG010000082.1:0-3012 GCA_964622085.1 uncultured Pirellulales bacterium
GCCCAGAGCTGGCGATACCAGTCTGCCAAATCCTTCAAATGGTAGCTATATGGCATTATTACTGATATTTTTTTGCCATGATTATAAAAATGGTAATTGAGCGCAGCGTTAATAGCTGCCGGATTTTTATAAAAATCCTCATTACTTACTCTTTTATCCATATCACGGGCGCCTTCTAAAAGTGAATCTGTATCAATACCGCACATTGCAGCGCTGAAAAGCCCGACATCGCTTAGAACACTGAATCTGCCGCCAACACCGTCTGGAACGATAAGAGTTTTAAGACCCGCCTCGCTGGCTATATTACGCAGCGTCCCTCTCTCTGCATCGGTTGTTACGATGACCTGGTTTTGCAGTCCTTCTGGGCCGAGCTTGTCGAGAAGCAGTTGACGAACAATCATAAATTGAGATGCTGTCTCCACGGTCCGGCCGGACTTGCTGATGACGTTGAAGATAGTCTTGTCAAGTTTATTGCCTACCCATTCCAAAAAAGAACCTAACTGTGCAGGGTCAACATTGTCGAAGACAAAAAGACGTGGGCCGGCCCGCTGAGTATCATCAAGATTGTACATATATGGATTTAGCGCAGTTTGCAAAGCGATATTGCCAAGAGCCGAGCCGCCAATACCGAGAACAACAAGATTTTCGCAATCATCTTTCACCTTGGCAGCAAGGTCTTTGATTCTCTTAGGATTTTCTTTACTATAGGGCAGGTCTCTGTATGGTGTTTTTCCGGCTTTTCTTTCCTTATTCAACTGAATAATCAAAGGCGAAGTTTGTTTAGCCAATGCCTCTAATTGCTTGTGTGTTATACCATGTTCCGCGCCAATAACATCTGCTGTAACATTTTTGTAGTAGATTTTCACTTGTGGTTCCGGCACGAATGTACTCCTTAATTGAAACTAAACCACCGGTAACCCTCCTACGCTAAAGCTACGGAGGGCAAGAATCGGGGGCTAAATATCTACCTTTGAAAGGTTGGTGTATTTTAACATCAGGGATTTTGTCTGTCCAGAGTTAAAGTCAACTACAACAATACTGTTTTCGCCCATATCAACAAACTCTTTGACCCTGCCAAGGCCGAAAGATTTGTGCCGAACCAGCTCACCAGCAGCAAAATCGTATTGCGTATCGCGTATCGCGTATTGCGGAATATCGGTTCCAAGTTCAAAGAGAAATTGCGAGGGTATCGTCCGCAGCAACTGTCCTCGTGTCGTTCTGTATCTGGCATAGCTTATATTTAGGCCGGTTTTGGCGCGTGTTATGCCTACAAAAAATAGTCTGCGTTCCTCTTCGAGCTCTTCGTCTTCTTCGCCTGCATTACTTCTTTCGTGCGGCAATAAGCCCTGTTCGACGCCGACAATGAAAACATCCTCAAACTCCAGCCCCTTCGCCGAATGTAAAGTCATCAGGGCCACACGGTCGCTGGTGACATCATAAGCATCCGCATCGCTGAACAAAGATATCTGCTGAAGATAATCGACAAGCGTTGGCTGTTCTGTTTGTTTATCATATATGGCAGCGGCGTTTATCAGCTCGTTTACATTATCGATGCCATTTTGTCCATCGGTGCCGGCTTCTCGAAGCGACTTTTCCAAACCGGATTCGATAAAAATACGCTCGGCAAGTGGTGCAACCTTACCTTTAATATCTTTTTTGAACGTTTCGAGCATTTTGACAAAGCCGGCAATTTTTGCTTTCGGGGCCTTGGAAAAAGAATCGATATGCTCTGCTCTTTTTAAGGCCTGAAAAAAGCTGATATTGTTTGCAGCAGCATAAGCACGGACTCTATCGATTGTGGTCTTTCCAATACCGCGGGTCGGTGTATTGATAATGCGCAGTAGTGCAATTTCATCGTTTGGGTTGACGAGTACCTTCAAGTATCCGACTATATCGCGGATTTCTTTTCTGTTGTAAAATTCGACACCTCTGACAATCTGATAAGGAATCTTATTTTGAATAAACGCTTCTTCGAGCACTCGGCTCTGGGCATTGACACGGTAGAATATGGCTATGTCTTTTAGTGAAGCACCTTTGCCGAGTAGCTCTTCTACTTTAAGAGCGACGGCCTGGGCCTCTTCAGCTTCATCCTCGAATGCGCTTATAACGGCATCGGCGCCACAGGGCTTTGTTGGGACAAGCTTTTTTTCTTTTCGGTTTTGGTTTTGCGCTATCAAATTATCGGCAACTTCAAGGATGTTTGGCGTGCTGCGGAAGTTTTCCTCAAGTTTTACGACCATAGCATCGGGCCAGTCTCTCTCGAAATTTAGTATGTTTCGGATGTCAGCACCACGCCAGCGGTAAATCGACTGGTCAGGGTCGCCCGTTGCGCAGATATTATTGTGTTGTGAAGCGAGGGCCTTGGAAATTACATACTGGGCGTAATTAGTGTCCTGGTATTCGTCGATAAGCAGGAATTTGAAACGATTTGACAGCTCGCAGCAAACATCCGGGCAATTCTGAAGCAAAAAAGCGGTCTTCATCAGCAAGTCATCGAAGTCCAGAGCATTATGTTCGGCCAAGATACTTTGATAGCGGGCATATATTTTGGCCAATGTTTCAGTAAAGAAATCGTCGGCATTGGCTTTGAAGGTATCGACATCTATCAGGTTATTTTTCAGTCGGGAGGAAATTGCATCGAGCATTCGAGCCGGCGGAAAGTTAGTGGTATCAAGCTCACAGTTTTTTACCGCCTGTTTGATACATCTGGCCTGGTCGGTCTGGTCATAGATACTAAAATTAGGAAATATGGCCGCCTGAGCAGCATATTGACGGAGGATTCTAACGCATAAAGAATGAAAGGTGCTTATGCGCGCACCTGCGGAAGCTCCAAGAGCAACGGCCCTTTGTCGCATCTCGTCAGCGGCTTTATTGGTGAATGTTATTGCACAGATATTGTATGGCTTGACGCCTGAATCGATAAGGGTTGCGATTCGATATGTAATTACACGTGTTTTACCGCTGCCCGGCCCGGCAAGGACGAGTAAGGGCCCTTCAACGTGAAGGACAGCT
>CAZUPG010000082.1:3112-7036 GCA_964622085.1 uncultured Pirellulales bacterium
TGCTGTTCAATCAGTTTTCTCTCCTGTTGTTCTAATTGCTCGGCAAGTTCGGGCCTTTCAACTTTTATCCGTCCAAGTAAGTTCTGTCTTAGATAGTGTGGATACCGCTGGTCATAAAGGAAGTCCGTAAGTGCAAGGTATCTTAACAATGGAAATTCAAGCAGGTCAGTTCGGTCTCCATCGCCGAATTTTACCTGGTAATGATGATAAATTTCTTCCGCCAGTTTTTCTCTGCCGAATGCAGCGTCGTCATCACGAATCGCATATAAATAGTAACCTTCTCTCAGAATAAACGATATCTGCTCTTTTGCATCATTTATACCTATGCGATCGAGTTCTTCGAGCATCCTTCTCCTTGTGAAGACAAGCAAGGGGACTTCAAATTCAGGGCGGGGATAACGTTCTTTTAGTTGATTATAAATTTTTTGTGCCTGGTCTCTGTGGCCTGCTTGGTAGAAGGAAAGCACGGCATTTTTGAGCATATTTCGGTGGCCGTTTTGAAGTGATTCTAAGCTTTGCCTGTCTTGCGCCTCTTTATGTTTTTTGAGAATTGCCAGTACGGCATTATTATATGGCTCAAACATTCTGAGGTCGGGACGTAAAAATATTTCTTTAATTGGCATGGCACGGCCATCCTGGCCGTGCCTCTCGGAAGCCCGTGCCACATCATAAACAAATATTTTTCCGTTACGGAATAAATTTTGCAAGCTGTGGGCTACGATACGGTCGGTGTTAGTTTCGGCGACATCAATCTGGCGGCCTTTCTCCTTGCTGGCCTGTTGCAAACCCTTTACAGCCCAGTAAATTGCGTGACTGTCGGGGTGCCGCCAATCCAGTGGCAAATGAGCATTTGGCTCGCTGAAATCGATAGGTCCGCAAGTTCGGTTTATCTCCTGCATCAAGACCGGGTCAAGTTTCCAGTTGTTGCGCAGCTCGTAGGCCCTGGCGAAGATGTCAAATTTTTTAAGGGTTTCTGTGCCTCTAAAATCATCTATTGCCTTTCCGGCAGCAGGCTCGAACCTGCTTGCATTTTGCCGTAGTAACAAATAATTGCTGACAAACTCGACGCCCTCAGTGGAAAAAGCGTCGTCGGCAGTTCTCAATTCTGTAATCAATTCATCAGCCTCTTTTTTGATGAGCTGCCACTTTGTAGGCGCCTTGGCAAGTGTTTCGAAGTATTCGTTATCGGCAGTTCCGAGTAGCGGCTCCATTGCCAAAGCCAGTTGAAGTTTGTAATATTTGTGTACGTCATCAGTTACACCGCCTATTTTATGCTGAAATATTCTGGCAAGCTCGCGATAGAGCTCAAGACTCTTTGGGTTCCATCGAATGCCTTTGTCGCGAAGCAGCTCATAGCCATTTCTTACCCATAGCCAACGTTGGTCCGGCTGAGTCGGAGGTATGGCGACTGAAATGTTATAAGCCATATTCCAGGCCTGAAATTCCCACACCGATGCGAAGCGAGGCTGCAATGTGGTTATCCATTCAGCGAGTTGTTTTGCATCAAAGAACTGCCCTTGTTCTTTAAGTTTATCCGCCCGCATCCACAAGACATCTACGACCAGACCGCGAAAAGCCCCAGTTGCGACAGTTGCAAAGACATAAGTAGTAGGGACATTTTCAGCCCTTTCAATAATCAGGTCCATTTGCTCCCGCTGCAAATTTATATAGTCCAGCCATATACCAGCGGCAATAAGTAAAAAGGCCGAGAGTGAAATACAAACAGAACAAATTATTGCGTCACGCCAGTGCATAATGAACGTTCAGAGTCCATTGTTGGTTATTCATAGACTACGGACTATGAACTATGAACTATGAACTAAAAACTAACTAAATTATAATTTTTGCAATTTCCCTAAAGCTGAAGATAAGCAAGCCAAGAAGCAATAGTAAGCCGGCCTTGATACAGACCAGCCAAATACCGACTTTTGCCAATAAAAACCAGCTCAGAATTTGCCCGGAGACCAGGAATTTCGTAGGGTTGAATTTGTCAAACTGGGGCATCAGCAGGATAACAGGCTTGATGGTGTAACGGTAAATGTTACTTAAGTCTTCACCAAGAAAGTCAAAAGATTCTATAAAGAAATTGCTAAAGCTCGCAGTAAAAAAAATCACCAGAGATAGTAATACTGCCACAGGAAACGACAGGAAAGCTGCGGCTAATATGCCTAAACAGGACAGAAATATTAAACGAAGTAGTATTAAAAGAGCAGCTCTTATAAAATTGGCAGTGAAAGTATCAGCTTTGTAAAGCACCTTTGGCTCTTCCGAGAAGATTACCACCGTCTTGTTCACAGGTACATTCAAAAATCCTACAGCCAGATGGCCATCTTTGGGAACCACAGCGGCGCTGACCTCTATCTCATGAAAAGTTCGGATTGAATGTGGCAGGATGCGGTCATAAATACCAGTTTCACTGGCGATGCCATAACGGATATATTGCCAGTCGCCTATGAGCCATCTGCCATAAACAGGCACGGTCGAAGCACTTATCCCGGAGACATCGTATTTGAACTTGATAAATATGCTGCCATTGGGGTCGGTGGGTCTGACATTATGAAATTCCCAGAGCAAATCACGACCGACCGCAGCAGCTTGTCTCTGCAGTTTTCTTTGATTGGTAAGCTGGGCGATGATTTCTTTGCGCGACATACCACGAAACATTTCTTCAAGCTGGCCGCTTGCCTGGAGCTTTTTGTAAGTATCAAGGACTTCCTGGGTGATATCGATTTCAACCGGTGTTAGATCGATGCGTGCGGTGAATAACTCGTTATCTGCCTGGGCACGCTGAGCTTCGCTTGCGCTGCTGAATTTCGGTGTATAAATAGTAATGGCGTATATTATTGCCGAAAAGCCAATTACCAGAGCTACATCCAATAATATTACACCGAGCAATTTGCCAAGAAGAAGCTGATAGCGGCGGATGGGCTTGGTAAGAACGGTATATATTTGTCTTTGGTCGATATCACTCGTTAATGAATAGATTGAGACTATTATCGTGAGCAGACACAATAGAAAACTCGTTAGCGACAGGCCGTAGCTTACAAAGGTTTGCAGCCGGCCTTTTAAGGTGCCGTCGCCGGTCGTCGTAAGCCCCATCACCGGCAGCAGAACAATAAGCAGGATTATGAAAACAACGGCAATTTTCATCCGCAGGGCCTGCTTTATAGTATTTGTAGCGACAGCCCAGATACTATGCATCACCGGAGTCTCCTGCTTCAGATTCAGCGGTTTGCTCACGAGCGGTATTTTCGTCTTTTGTTAGTTGGTCCAAGATGTTTTTTGGGGCTCCCTCGGCCTGTGCTCGGGACGAAGGTTGCTCTTGTGATTCAACCGGTTTTGTTTTGATTTCTTCATTTTTGACAGAGGGTCTGGTTTGGGCTGGTTTAGTTGGCTCGGATAATTCACTCAACAATTCCTCATCAGGCTTGGTTTCAGAAGTCTCAACGGGGGCAACCTTCTCTGTTGTTGAAGGCGTTGGGGCTTTTTCTGGTGATACCGGAGCAGAGACAAGCTTATCGAGAATATCTTTTGCAGACACATCAGGTGCAAGAAAACTGCTGATATGTGTAGTACTGACTGCGCCGCTGGTGGGAAGGGCCTCATGTTCGGCAGAAGAGACGGTTTTGATAAAGAACGTTTCGAGCTTATCCATCGGTGAGCTAATATCGCACTGGGCTTGTTCTTCCTGAATTATCTGCTTTATCCTCTCAACGGCAGCATCGCTTATCGCATCAGTGGTAATTTGTGTTTTATGTGTCTGCTGCAAAAGCTCCTCGACTTTTCCGGCGGTCCGGATTTTACCGCCATAGAGAATTGCGATTCTATCGCATACATCTTCAACATCTGCGAGCAGATGGCTGCAAAGCAGAACCGTCTTGCCGCGTTTTGCAAGCTCCAGTACTAAATCCTTTATTTGCCTTG
>CAZUPG010000083.1:0-806 GCA_964622085.1 uncultured Pirellulales bacterium
TTTCTCGCCACGAAGGCGCAAAGGCACAAAGAAACGGAATCTATTTAACCGCGGATTAACGCAGATTTACACTGATTATTTTTAGCCACAGAGAGTACAGAGAGAACAGATAATTCATCAATAATTTTGTCATTCTGAGCGGAACATAGTGTAGTCGAAGAATCTGTCGTAAATCTTGCCTATCTTAACGCAATTATTTTGTTTAGCCGTCGCCGGTTTACCACGGCGTAGTGAAACGAAGACGGGCACGGCGAAATTCTGTGTCATTTCTCCTCAAGCCAATGGAACTGCCTGCATCTATATAAGGCAGGCAATTCTCCGGGCCGTTTTTATTCATGCCAGGTTGTTTGTCTGAGCCAATCTTCAACGAGTGAGACAAGGTCAGAGATGTCAATCAAACTATCACGATTGAGGTCGCCCGGCTGCTGTTCAGCAGAATTGAGCCAGTCAGATGCCTGGAAAGCATAATCTTTCAGATTAACAAGGCCATCGTTGGTCAAATCGCTTAGGATGGCCCAATCGTAAGGTGGCATACTCGCTTCAGCGGTACCGCCGTAGGCGCCCATATTTATGCGAAGGTTTTGGCCCCAAATATTGTTGGGGTCATCCGGGATACAAAGCAACTCATCACCAAGCGGTGAGCCGGGATTACCTGCATCAATGCAGCGGCTTGTAACATCATCCCAGGTCCAAACTCTACGCTGTGTATCCCATCGCCAGCCCTCGCTCTTCAGATGATAATCGCTCCCAACCCAGAAATCATCCCGGGGCTCATCAGGCGTGTTGTTATCATCAAGCCAGCCTAG
>CAZUPG010000083.1:816-6967 GCA_964622085.1 uncultured Pirellulales bacterium
GGGCCAACCACCCTGAACATCACTGTAGGTTACCACGGCAGAGCCCCCTATTTCAGAATCCGAGTTGTCCCAGATGATGCAGTTCGTGATTGCTGGCTCGTAGCCCATAACGCCGGCTTCTATATTTCCGACAATAGTGCAATTGGCGACTGTTACGTTGTCAGCACCATGGCAACTGATTCCGGCGTATTTATTCTCGGCAATGCAGGAGTCGATGATTAGTAGTAATTTGCTCTCAAGACCATCACAGTTAATACCGGTCCCTCCATTCCGTACAATGGTGCAGTTGGCGACTGTTACGTTGTCAGCACCATAGCAACTGATTCCGTCGTGTTCATTATCGGCAATGTGGGAGTCGGTGATTAGTAATTTGCTCTCAAGACCATCACAGTTAATACCGGCCCCCCCGTTTCCTACAATAGTGCAATTGGTAATTGTAGGACTGCTATCGCGACAGTATATTGCTCCGCAGGCTGCATTGCGTATTGTAAAACCTTCAAGGCGGGCGTCAGAGGTTTCCCTGTTATCAAAACGAAAAGCATAGCTTGTATTTCCACAATCAATAATGGTAAAGTCGGGGCCGTTTTCGCTGCGAACGGTAATGGCCTTTCCGCCGAAACTAATATCACGATTACCGTCGCCGGTATAAACTCCATCAGCAACAATAACAATATCGTAATTGTCAGCTGCATCTACGGCATCCTGAATAGTGTCGAAGTCTTCTGATGGAACGCGCAATATTTCCCTAACAATCATAGTTACGCAGACGGTTACCGGGCTGTTG
This sequence comes from uncultured Pirellulales bacterium, assembly GCA_964622085.1. GTDB lineage: Bacteria > Planctomycetota > Phycisphaerae > Sedimentisphaerales > Anaerobacaceae > CAZBWE01. The sequence goes on from CAZUPG010000083.1 coordinate 1,601, forward strand.
TAAGCGTTCGGGGCCCGGACCTCGAAGCTGTAAGTATAGACAGCTGGGGTCAGGCCATTGGGGTCGACTGTTATGGTAACCTCGTTGATTTGGTCGGTTGAGACGCCGTTTGTCGGTGAAATCTGGAGCCAGTTGCAGTCTTCGATAATTTCCCAGTGAAGCGGCTCGTTACCACAGCCTCTTATGAGTAGCGTTTGCTGGCCGAGTTCTGCAGGTTCTTGAAAAAAAGAAAAGCTGGTTGGCGAGACTGCTATTGTAAGAATGTTTGGATTATATTCATAAGCCCCCATATCAATTCGTTCGCCGGTTATGCGCGGATTGCTGTCAAGGTCGGTCTCGTCCGGTTCGGCTATGTAACTGGGGTCGCCAGCATCGATACAAGGCGAATTGCAAAGCAAACGATAATCGCCACCGCCTAAAAAGAAGTCATCGCGTGGCCAATCAGGTGTGCCGTTATCATCCCACCAGCCTTGCTGAATAAATATTGGGTTTTCATTAATATTTCCTGCCTCGAGATTTAATTGTCCCTGCCAACCTATATATACACCATGCTCCAGTTCTTCAATATCACAATAACTTAATGCAATCTCTCCTTTGTTATCAAAACTTCCTCTCAATCCTATTTGACTCCCATATGTAGCCCTGTTTCCCCATAAAATACTGTTCTCGACTGTTGCATAACTACTGTAGACACGAATTCCACCGGCGCCATATGAGCGATTATCAGCAATAGTACATGAGCGAATTGCAACATTACTGTCAAAAATGCATGCAATACCTCCCCCCTCTTCACCACATTTATTACCAAAAATGAGGCATTGAGTAATCGTACAATCACTTTCACAGCAGAGAATTCCTCCTCCTTGTCTATCCCTTGAATCATTTTCAGTAATTATACATTGTTTAATTAATACACCGCTGGACCTGCAATATATACCGCCGCCATTACTTCCGCATCCTTCTGTATAATTTCCTTTGACAATACAATTTGAAAGAATTGCATTACTATCGATGCAGGCAATTCCACCTCCATACGCAGCTTCATTATTAATTATTCTGCATTTCGAAATTGTAGGGCTACTTCGGTCACAATAAATTGCTCCACCTTTACCCTCAACATATCTAAAATCACCATTGGTAATAGTGATGCCAGAGAGAACTGAATCATGGCTTTCATTGCTGTCAAATATAAATCCACGATGGCTATCTGGCCACGTCCCGTTACAATCAATTATTGTGGTTGCAACAGTGTTTGGGTCGTTGGGGTTTGTGCTTCGAAGAATGATGGCTTTGCCGAGAAAATCGATGTCGCGATTGCCGTCGCCGGTGTAGATACCGGGGGAAACAATAACTACGTCACCATCGTTGCAGTTATCTATGGCTGATTGTATCGTGGGATAATCACCCGGAACCAGCCAAGTCTTTGGTTCAGGAATTGGAATCATAAGAAAAGCACGGACATAATCTGCTCCGGTTCCCGTAGGGTGTGCGACTCCGACGATATTGCCTGCAGAATCAATGCCATAGGCAGTTGAAGTGTCATATCCACTTGGAAGGTACGCATGCAAATCAACAGCACTGTCCGCCATCCCCGACCAAACTAAGGCGTGATGAGCCCAATCCATAGCTACAATAGTCCCATCGCCTACTTGCTTATTGCCCGAGATTCCGTAGGCAATTGAGTAATCGTATCCGCTTGGGTGTAAGTCCACCACGCTCTCGGCTGTTCCAGACCAAAGCAACGCATGGCCATCCCCATAACCTACCTGCCGACCACCTGAGACACCGAAAGCAGCTGAGTTAGTGCACCAACTGGGGTTTAGATCCACCACGCTTTCGGCCGTGCCTGACCATAGTAAAGCATGTCTGTCGGACCACTTATTCGGATTAGTTGTGGTAACACCACCATAGCCTACCTGTTGACCGTCTGAAACACCCCGGGCACTCGAGAAAAGGTATTCGCTGGGGTGCAGGTCCACTACGCTTTGGGCGGTCCCCGACCAAAGTAAGGCATGTGGATATGACTTATAACCTATAGGTTCGTTTTTCCCCTCGCCCACCTGCTGATCTTGTGAGATGCCATAGGCAACCGAGTAATCGAACATACTAACAGGATGCAGATCCACCACGCTGTGAGCCGGGCCTGACCACAGTAATGCGTGACGATCGCCTTCACCTACCTGCTGAGAACCCGAGATTGCATAAGCAGTTGAGTAATTGTACCTGCTGGGGTGCAGGTCTATCACGCTTTGGGCCGTTCCCGACCACATCAAGGCATGTGGATACCAATACCCACCAGTTGCGCCACTCCATCCTTGGCCTACCTGCTGGCCAGCTGAGCATCCAAAGCCCTGCGAGGAATCAAATATACTGGCAGGGTGTAAGATAACTGCCTGATAGTCCACTGCGTGAGCGGTACCTATGATGGTCAGTATCATAGGCACAATGACACAAAGCAAAATGTTCCAAATTCTCTTTTTCATTTTCCTATCCTTTCCAAAATTTATGATAAATATATTATGACGGCACAGGCCACGCACCTGTATCCGACTTACACAAACCGAATCTGATTTTAGATTTTCTGCCATTTTCCACTTCAGCTACGATTGTTGCCTCATTTAATAAAGATGCGCAAAACAGGGTTTCTGTTCCTTAAAACTTATCTTTCTTTTTTGGCAAGCCAGGCAGTGAGCACAAGGCGTTAGAAATACAAAAAGCTATTAACTTTTCGTGGAGGCAGGTTTGATATGAATTAAGACAAAAAGAATTTATGATGGCAAATATTATGATAATTTTAAATCTGCCTTCACTTCTCAATTTTATATAATTATAGCACAAAGTCCCATATTTTTCAAGGATTTTTCGTAAATTTTCACATTTCCCCCCTAAAAATCATCCAGATTCCATTTTAGACGTCTCTGAGGGTATTAATTACTTTTATTTTGGGTCTCCGCCAGTAACATGCGGGGATTTGAAATTCGGATTTGCGTATTCGCCGTGGAATTTTTTCGCTGCCTCGTCGTAGGCCTTCGCTGCCTCTATTTCTGAACTGAAATTTCCAAGGTGATAATGTTTATAATTCGACCTGATATAAGCTGTCCACTTTTTACTGTTTTTGTTCCAGGTTACGCCTTTGTAACGAGAAGAAGAATTTTTTAAGGAACGAGAATTGGCGTTATTCTGCATTATTGTACAGTTGCGAAGATTGGCCCTGCGATTGTCAAGGCCATCGTGATTTATGTGGTCACAAACCAAATGAGGCGGCGTGCCGGCGATAAGACGATGCATATAAATTCTTTTCAATTTGCCATTTTCTTTAGTGGTTCGGAGGGCGTAGATAGTTTTTGTATTGGCTTTGCAGTGCCAGCGGAATTGTGACAGCCAGATATAATCTTGGGGGTCAACCTTTGCGAATTTGCCCTGTGTGAGCGGGATTTTACAATAATCGCCGAAACGGTCGGTATAGATTTGCAGGGCACTTCCGGGCCAGAGGTCTTTTTCGGGCGCATCTTCATCGATATAACGGAATTGGCCACAAATATCGTTATCCTTTACAACAGGCCAACTGGCTTGGCCGGTATCGTAATCGACCTCGGGCGAGTTACGAACACAATGCAACGAATCCGCTATAATGCGGGAAAAATAGCAGGACCTGCACATCCGCTTCCTTCGACCCTGCTCAGGACAGGTTTTCGGGCAAGATGAAGTTTTAATTGCGAAATTAGTAATTTTGATCCTCCTGCGTGATAGAAATCCTAAATCCTAAATCCTAAATCCTAAACAATTCCAAAATTCAAATGTTCGAAACAGAACCCGCCGTGAAACGGCGGGCTAAATATGACCCCCAGCATAAAGCTGGGGGCTTAAGGATAAGGCAAACCTAAACAAATCTGCACCGACCGCTAAGGCCAAAAGAGGCCCTCCATAATTGGATGAACCTGCGTATTTGGTCGAAAATTAGGTGATTTTTCCAGGTGTGAAATTGCGTAAGTGCTTGTGTAGAAAAGAAATAAAAAAAATTCAAAAATTCCGATTTTAGTGCGCAACTACCTGCGTATTTGGTCGAAGTTTTTTCGTATGTCTATCTATAGCCGTTACTTATGTCGGTTTTTTTTACAATCCCTTGTATATTAAGGACTTAGAGCTCAAGTTTTTCGCCACGAAGACACAAAAACACAAAGAATATAATCAATGATTAGTTGTTATTGAACAATCTCCGACAATATCTTAATATCTGGCTATATGCGGAATTTTGAGAATACAAAACGAATTGTCGTAAAAATCGGGACGAATATACTGACCAAAGATAGTGGGGTGGATACTGCATACGTGGCTAAAATCGCCCGTCAGATTGCGACACTACTGAAAAACGGCAGACAGGTGGTTATTATAACTTCCGGCGCTATCGGTATGGGCAGGGGACAGTTAAAGCGTGTAAAAAAAGTACACCCCGTTAGAAAAACTGCTGACGGCAGGGCAAATTCCAAATTTCTGATTTCTAACAGGGTAAAAGATATAAAGATGCGGCAGGCGTGTGCGGCAATCGGCCAGCCACTTCTGATGGCTGAATACAAAAAGGCGTTTGCCCGCTATGGCGTTACCGTCGCGCAGGTATTGCTCACAGCAGAGGTCCTTAACAACAGAAAGACATATCTTAACCTTCGCAACTCCATCGAGACGCTCTTGAAATTGGGCGTTGTGCCGGTCCTAAATGAAAATGACAGCATCAGCACAGAGGAAATCGGCACTGCGTTCGGAGATAACGATAAATTGAGCGCCCTCGTGGCCAGCAAGATAGACGCAAACCTCTTGGTTATGCTTAGTGATATCAATGCCCTGTATGATAAGAATCCACAAAAGTACAGCGATGCCAGGGTGATACCTACGGTCTTCGAGATAACCGATACAATCGTCAATGCAGCCGGCGGTAAAGGCAGTGAGCACGGCACCGGCGGAATGAAGGCCAAAATCGAGGCTGCAAAAATCGCCTCCAACGCCGGATGCCGAATGGTTCTGGCCAACGGCAGAATAAAAAATGTAATCGGCAAAATCATCGCCGGCGAAGAAATCGGAACGGTCTTTATGCCTAAGCGAAAACTGAGTAACCGGGCAAGATGGATTCTAAACAGCGCTCCAGCAGGGACCATACGTATCGATGAAGGTGCGATGCGGGCTGTTAAAAATCACAAGAGCTTACTTCCCAGCGGTGTAACCAGCGTCGAAGGGGCGTTCGAGGCGGGCTCGGTCGTTATGCTAAACGATAGGGCCAAAGCAGTAACAAATCTAAGCAGCACTCAGCTAAAAGCGCTTGCCGGCAAACACAGCTCCGAAATTCGTAAAATCCTCGGCCCAAAACACCGTGACGTC
>CAZUPG010000084.1:0-6966 GCA_964622085.1 uncultured Pirellulales bacterium
TGGATTGTGCGATATTTACGATGTAATCGATTGCGGCACCGACGGTCTGGATTTTCTCGGCCTCTTCGTCCGGAATGCTCATATCAAACTCGTCCTCAAACTCCATAACAAGCTCGACGGTATCCAGAGAGTCAGCGTTCAAATCGTTAATAAATGAGGTTTCGCGTGTTATTTCGGCCTTGTCGACGCCCACCTGCTCACTTATTATTTCGATAACCTTTTGTTCGATTGCCTGAGCATCCATCTCATCAACACTCACTTGTTTTTACCTCCCTAAACTTGATTAGGAATTAGTTTCTTAACCTTAGTATTCTTAAGCTCAAACCCCATGTAAAACGTGGGGCTAAATATAGATTGCCACGCCCTGCACCAATTGGTGCAGGGCTCACAATGACGACATTGGCGGGTATGATACCTTCTCAAGGGCATATCTACAAATATTTTTTTTAATTTTTTTGGCTATTTTATAAGAACTTAAATTGTAGGTTTTTACCCTGTTTGACGGGTTTTTTTCTTAATTGACCACGAATTATGCAGATGAACGCAGATTTTTTTTAGACACGGAGTTGACATGCTCCGGTTCAAAGTTCATCCGTGTCATATTAAACGTTATAATGTGCGTTTGTGTTTCTTTCTCAATAGTACTACAGCCGTAGCGGCCATTGCCTCGCCGGCTCCAATATCACCAAGCTGCTCGTTCGTTTTTGCCTTGACATTCACTGCTGTAAAATCAATCTCCAAAAGTTCTGCAATGCACCTTTTAATTTGTCCCTTGAATGGCTGTAAGCTCGGCTTCTCTGTGTGTATTATCAAATCAACATTAACCACTTCCCACTGTTTTTCTTCGAGCCGCTCCTTTACAATGAGTAAAAGCTCTTTACTGTCTGCATCTTTGAATTGTGCACCAGTATCGGGGAACAACGTTCCTATATCCCCCATCCCGCTTGCCCCTAATAGCGCATCGATTACAGCGTGCAGTGCGACATCACCATCACTATGGCCGGCCAGTCCGGCAGGGTAGGGCACATAAACACCGCCAAGCATCAGCTTTCTGCCCTCGACTATCCTGTGAATGTCGGTGCCAATTCCACTTCGATATTCGGCCTGTGGCTGGTCAATCACAATTGCCCCTTCGTACTTGGTACATCCGTCCCTACAATCGTTACGGCCATCGCCAGTGCCTTACCAAGTCCCTTGAAAATCGCTTCGGCTATGTGATGGCTGTTTGTACCGTACGGCACGTTTATATGCAGATTAAACTTGCCATTGCTTGAAAAGCTCCGCAGCATCTCCTCAACACACTGGACATCAAAATCACCGATTTTCTCCGTCCGGTACTCAACATTATATACGCAGCTTGCCCTGCCGGATAAATCCACAGATACATTCGCCAGAGTATCCTCCATCGGCACAGAGCTGTGCCCGTATCTGTTAATACCTTTTTTATCCCCGAGCGCCTTGAGTAAACACTCGCCCAGACATATCGCAATATCCTCGACCGTATGGTGCGCATCAACCTTCAAATCGCCCCTGGCTTTGACCACCATATCGATTTTACCGTGCTTGCTCAGATGGGTAAGCATGTGGTCTAAAAAACCGATGCCGGTATCAATCTCATATCTGCCAATGCCATCAAGATTAAGCTCTACACTGACGTCTGTTTCTTTTGTCTTCCTGTGGGTTTTGACGATTCTCTCTTCCATAAGAATAATCCTCTATATGTCATTCTGAGCGGAACGAAGTGTAGCGAAGAATCTCAAATTTTTCCGAAGGCCATATCCTTCGGCTTCGCCTCAGGATGACAATAAAAATTCATAACCACTTTGTTCGATATTATTTATTCTGCCAAGATTTCCTTTAAAGCAGAAAGTAGCTTATCATTCTGTTCAGCCGTACCGATTGTAATTCTCAATTTATCCTTTAACCTCGGATAATTGAAGTATCGGACATATATGTTTTGCTGCGTCAATTTTTCGTAGACTTTATCCGCTTTTCGGGCTACGGCGGGCTCCGCCCCGACGAGTTTATTTTCGCACTTTGCCAGGACAAAGTTTGCGAAACTGTCAGGAACATCAAAGCCAAGATTTCTTAGTTCCTCGATTAATCTTGCACGCTGGGCTTTTACTTTCTCGACATTTGCCTTGAAATACTGCCGGTCTTTTATCGCTGCGGCGGCCAGTGCAATGGCAACGGTGTCAACATTGTAGGAATCCTTGATTTTCGAAAGGCCAGCTATCAAATCCGGCTGGGCAATTGCATATCCGAACCGAACTCCCGCAAGCGAATATCCCTTGCTCATCGAGCGAAGGATGATTACATTATCAAAATCCTTAACCAAGTTTACACAATTATTTTCTGCAAAATCCACGTATGCTTCATCAATCAGTAGAACCCCGGATAGCTCATCCGCTAACGAAGCCAGTTCCTCGACATTTATAAAAGTTCCGCTCGGCGCATTCGGATTGCAGACAATCGTTAAGGCAGCTCCTGTGCCTGCCAATTTGGCCGGCAGATTAAATTCATCGTCGAACGGAATCTCGATTGCCTTGCAATTTTGCAATTTTGCTGATACCGGATAAAGCGAGTACGTTGGAACAGGATAGGCAGCGGGGCGGCTTTCGTCGCAAAATGCCCCGAAAGCTATTCGCAGCAATTCATCACCACCATTGCAGCACATAATATTGTCCGGTTCGACGCCATTAACATCCGCAGCCGTCTCGCGAAATGCGTTTCCCATCGGGTCGGGGTATCGGCGAAGCTGCTCGGAGCTTATCTGCGAAAGTACCTTCATCACATTCGGCGATGGCGGATAGGGATTCTCATTGGTATTGAGCTTTATGATGTTGGTTTCTTTAGGCCTGCCCTCCGCAGCCTTGGCGAAGGAGGGCTGAAAGCCCGGCTCATAACCTTTGGCGCTTTCGATATTTCGACGAAAATAAGTCATTATCCGTTCTAATTAGCCACTGATTTCACAGATTTCACTGTTTTTTCGTATTTCGTAATTCAAAATTATGTTTTGACTTTAATCCGTGCCAATCTGTGTTCATCTGTGGCTTTTTTAAGATTATACGCATATTTGGCCAGAAGTAAAAGGGTGATTTTGTAGATTCCGATGCGCTTATGTTAGGCAGCTTTCGAGCAAAATGGGATAATAACAATGGAAATTTGAGCATATTGTCTGCTTTTTAAAAGGTACTGAAAAGATTTAGTGTATCGGGGTATCAGGATACCAGGTTAGTGCTCAGGGATTATGAACGGCAAACAACGAGTTATTTATTGCAGTAGTCAATAAGGCGGGCGATTTCGCTGCGAAGGTCTTTGCGGTGAACAATCATATCCACAAAGCCGTGCTCTAACATAAATTCAGACGTCTGAAATCCTTCCGGCAGCTTAACTTTTATGGTCTCGGCAATGGTTCGAGGCCCGGCAAAGCCAATCAAAGCGCCGGGCTCGGCTATTATACAATCGCCCAACATAGCGAAGCTTGCTGTTACACCACCGGTAGTGGGGTCGGTCAGAACCGAAATGAAAAGCCCTCCGGCATCGTCATATTTTGCCAGCGCTGCTGAAGTTTTGGCCATCTGCCCTAATGACACCACGCCCTCGTGCATCCTTGCTCCGCCGGAGCAGCTAACCACAACCAACGGCAGGCTCTCCTGTATTGCCTTATCAACAGCAGTGCAGAATTTTTCGCCGACAACAAAACCCATAGAGCCCATCAGGAAATTCGGCTCCATTACCGCTAATATGATGCCTCTGCCCTTGATAAAGGCCTTGCCGATAAGCATTGCCTCTTTGGAGCCGGATTTTTTCTCGTCATCTTTTACACGCTGTTTGTAAGTAGTACCTCTAAACTTAAAGCCCAGAGGGTCACTGGTTGTCAAGTCGCCAAGAATCTGCTGAAAGGACTCTTCGTCGGCCAAATATTGGATTCGAGTTGCTGCTCCGATTCGAAAATGATGGTTACATTCGGGACAAACGTTAAGATTTTTCTCAACGCTTTCTCTATAGAGCATATGCTCACAGCCCGTGCACCGCATCCACAGCCCATCGGGCATCTCTTTACGCGGCTTCAATGAAAAGCCGTTCCATTTTGACTTTGCTTCTTCAGCCATATCAATATTTATTGTTCAGTTCTACGTTTTACGCAGGGCTTCTTCGCCAAACATAAGACCTTGTCATTGCGGGCCCGAATCCGCCACGGGCGGATGAGGGCGTGGCAATCTTCTACTTGCAAATAGCTGAGATTGCTTCGTCGCTGCGCCCCTCAGGGGCAAGCTCCTCGCAATGACAACGCGGATTCTACCAAAAATCTGTAAGAATTGCTATAAAATTTACCCGGCGGCGTCCTGTATGGCGTTTATTGCAGCGATACGGTCGGTTTTTGAGAATATTGCGTTGCCAGCCACGAGCGTATCAGCGCCATAAGATACCACGGTCGGTGTGTTTTGAGGATTTATTCCGCCATCGACTTCTACCCGTATATCAGGGCCGACAATCTCTCGTACCTTAATAACTTTTTTGGCCACATCCGGCATAAATTTCTGTGCGCCAAAACCCGGATGAACCGTCATTACCAGAACCATATCGCAAAGCGGTGCAATTTTTTCTATTTGCTCCACCGGAGTCTCGGGATTGAGGCATATCCCTGCGGTACAGCCGAGCTTGTGCAGTTTATCGATGATTTTTTCCGGCTGGTCAGCTACTTCAATGTGAAATGTTATATGATTAGCGCCGGCTTCAACAAAATGCCCGATATACCTATCCGGCTCGCTTATCATCAAGTGGCAGTCGAAAAACAATTTGCTGTGCTGACGAAGCTTTGCAACAACGGGCGGCCCGATTGTAATATTCGGAACGAAGTGGCCATCCATAATATCAAGATGCACCATACTCACACCAGCCGACTCTATGACCGCCAGCTCATCAGCCAGTTGTGCGAAATCGGCGCTCAATATCGACGGCACAACCTCAATTGTCCCTGCCTTGGGAAGTTGTAAATCAGACATAAGAACATTTATCTTGTTTGCAATGCCCTAAATTCCAAACTGTAAAATTTACTTTTCATCGAGGATTTCAAGGCACAGGAATTTTTTGCCCTCAAGAAATTCAAGAGAAGCCCCTCCGCCGGTAGAAATATGACTTATCCTGTCTTCAAGGCCGAGCTTCTCTACTGCACTTGCGCTGTCGCCGCCGCCGATGACACTGCGTGCACCTTTGTCAGTGGCTTCGGCGACGGCCAAGGCGACCGCTTTTGTTCCCTCATCGAAAGGTGACATCTCAAAAACGCCCATCGGCCCGTTCCAGACGACCGTTTTGGCATCGGTGAGTTTATCCGCAAATAGCTTTCTGCTATCCGGCCCAATATCCATCCCCCACCAGTCGGCCTCGATATCGCCACCGACGACCTTATTCTCGGCGCCGGCTTGAAACTCTTTGGCAACTACCGTATCGACCGGCAAAACCAGCTCGCAGCCGACATCCTTGGCCCGCTCAACAAGTGCCGTAGCTTTATCGAGAAAATCATCCTCGCACAAACTTTTGCCGACGGTCTTACCCTCGGCCTTAAGGAAGGTATAGGCCATCGCTCCACCAATCAGCAGACGGTCAACTTTATCAAGCAAATTCTCAATCACACGTATTTTGTCGGAGACCTTCGCTCCGCCTAATATGGCTACGAATGGCTTTTGGGGGTTACTAACCATATCACCTAAGAACTTTAATTCTTTTTCAATCAAAAAACCAATCACGCGTGGTTTTCCTTTCATCATCTGCGGGACCGTGTACATCGAAGCATTGTCCCTGTGTGCCGTGCCGAATGCGTCATCCACGTAGATATCCGCCAGGTCGGCAAGCTGCTTTGCAAAATCGTCCTTGGCCTGGCGCAGCTGCGCATCCTCTTTCGCAGCTTTATCTTTTATCGTTTCTTCTTTATGGAAGCGCAGGTTCTCAAGCAGCATACACTGGCCGCTTTTAAGTGCCTGTGCTTTGGCTTTAACATCTTCACCGATAGAATCGTCGGCAAATACAACCTCCCTGCCCAGAAGCTCTGACAAACGTTTTGCCACCGGCGCAAGAGATAGTTTCTCATCTCTTTCGCCTGCGGGCCTGCCGAGATGACTCATCAGAATCACCGCACCGCCGCGGTCCAGGATGTTCTTTATGGTCGGCAGGGCCTTTACAATTCTGTCATCGCTGCTAATGTTACATTCATCATCGAGCGGCACATTAAAATCGCACCGCATCAAAACACGCTTGCCCTGTACATTTACATCAGCTATGGTTTTTTTAGCCATTTGCTATCAGAAATCAGATTTTCTGTCCTCTGCCTGCCCTGCTCTGTCCTGAGCCTGTCGAAGGGAGCTTGTCGAAGGGTCCTCTGTCTTTACATTGCTGCCATTTTTTCCATAATATCAACGCTGCGGTTCGAATAGCCCCACTCGTTATCGTACCAGCTGACGACCTTAACTGTTCTACCGACGACTATTGTCAGCAGGGAATCAAAGATACTCGAAGCAGGATTATTAATGATATCACTGCTTACAATGGGCTCATCACAGTAAACCAGGATACCGTTCATAGGCCCTTCTGCAGCCGTCTTCATTGCTGCGTTTACAGCATCAACGCTGACATCCTTTTTCACATTAACTACCAAATCAACGATGCTGCCAACCGGAATAGGTACACGAACCGCAAAGCCGTCGAGTTTGCCGTCAAGTACAGGAATAACCTTGCCGATGGCCTTGGCCGCACCGGTTGTGGTCGGAATAATATTCGCTGCTGCAGCTCGTGCACGGCGCAGGTCAGTGTGAATCATATCTGCAACTTTTTGGTCGTTGGTATAAGCGTGGATGGTGGTCATAAGGCCCTGCTCAATACCAAACGAATCGTTGAGTACCTTGGCCAGAGGTGCAAGGCAGTTGGTCGTACAGCTTGCATTCGATACGCATTTGACTTCTTTGGTCA
>CAZUPG010000085.1:0-6942 GCA_964622085.1 uncultured Pirellulales bacterium
TGTTCAGCGCCCTGTTCTATGTTGGGGATGTGTTAAGTTACTTAAGATTGATGGCGCTTGGTATGGTTACCGCCGGTTTGGCAATGGCAGTAAACGTCATTGCCAAAATTGCACTCGATATACCTTACGGAATAGGCATCGTAGTAATGATATTGGTCCTCATCGGAGGCCATGGATTTAATATGGCTATAAACGCTCTGGGTGCCTTTGTTCATACATTGAGATTGCAATATGCGGAGTTCTTTCCGAAGTTCTTCGTTGGCGGCGGCAGAGTCTTTAAGCCATTGGCAAAAGAGTATAAACATATTTATGTAAAAAGCTCGAACTGACCGGTTAGTGTTTTGAGATTGCCACGGCCTTTGAAAAAGGCCTCGCAATGACCTTAAAATAGCATTTGAAGTCATTGCGAGCGACCTGTCCTCCGTAGCCTTGGCGAAGGAGGAAGCGAAGCAATCTAAAAAACCTAATTGATGAATTACTGTATCTTATTGTTGATAAAACACTTATTGCTAATGCCCAACTCAAGTCGGTCAGTTTGAGTAAAAAAGTAAAAATCACGAATTAAGAAAGGCAGGTTAGAAATGGATTATGGAATGGCACTGGCTTTGGTTGGCACAGGACTGGCCGCTCTAATGGCCGGTATCGGCTCGGCCATCGGAATTGGTATCGCCGCCAGAAGCGCAACAGGCGTTTTAAGTGAAAAGCCGGAAAGATACGGACAGATGTTTATTATGGTCGTCCTGCCAGGTACACAGGGACTGTATGGCTTTCTGGCAGCGTTTCTTGTGATGCTGAAGATGAACTTCTTTGGTGTCGGCGGCATCCCTGAAATAAGCGTTCAGCTCGGCTGGCAGATATTAGCTGCCTGTCTGCCGGTTGCCTTTGCCGGCCTGATGAGCGCAATCCATCAGGGCAAGGTTTGTGCCGGGGGTATCTTGATGGCCGCTAAAAGACCCGAAATGGCGTTCAAGGCTGGAGTTATTTACGCTGTTATGGTCGAACTTTACGCAATGCTTGGACTGGTGGTAACAATGTTTATTATCCTAAAAGGTATCAATTGGCCAACAGTATAAAACATTCAGAGCGTGGAGCGTAAGCGACACGAATACGCGACACGAATACGCGACACGAATACGGGACACGAATACGGGACACGAATTATGGAAGCCCAGCAGGTAACTGAAAAGATATTAGCTAACGCTAAAGCCGAGGCAGAAAAGTTAAAAAGTACAGCTAAAGGAAAGCAAGCTGCCGAGCAGAAAAAACTCGATGAGCAGCTCGATGAGTACAAAAAACAAACTAAGGCACTTGCCGAAAAGGCCGCCGAAGACGAAAAATCTCATATCCTCGCAGCGATAAGAATGGTTCTTGCCAAGCAGCTTCTCGCAGAGAAAAGAAAAATCCTCGATGAAGTCTTTGAAAAAGCACGTCAGCAACTGCAGAAGCTACCCGATGACCAGCTCCGCAACCTCGTCACTAAACTAATGCTCGAAGCGGTCGAAACCGGCGACGAGGAAGTCATAATTGACAAAAAAGAAAACCGAATCGACCAGCAGCTCATCGACAAAGTTAATGAGCAGTTAAGTTCCGACAAAAAAACTGACCTAAAACTGTCCGATGAAAAACAGGACATCGGAGGTGGTTTTATTCTAAAACGCGACAAGATAAAAACCAATGTTACTTTTGATGTATTGCTCAATAACGCCCGAAAGAACCTCGAAATCGAGTTGGCAAAAGAACTATTTGGAAACTGAAAACTTAAAGCTAAAAACTTAAAACCAAAGCTTAAAGTTCAAAATTTATTTGTCTTTAATTTTAAGTTTTAAGTTTTGGTTTTGCACTTTACACTTTAAGTTTTACGCTTTTGATGGCTGAAGTTACCAAACAACCTGTTGTAGATTTTTACACCTACCCCCCTGTCGGCGGTGACGACTGGCGATACACGTTTCAGACAGCCCAGGCGCGTGTGCTTGAGATGCAGATGCTCACCAGAGCAGCGCTCAATGATATGGCCAATGCCGAAAATTTTGCCCAGGCCGCCGACCTATTATCACCAACCGAATACGCATTGCCGCCTGCCGCCAAAGGTGCCGAAGATATAGAAACTCTGCTTCTTGCTCGTAGATATGCCGTACGAGAGCTATTTGCAAATTTAATGCTCGATAAACCGTTCGTGCATCTTTTCAAAACGCGGGACGACTTCGCCAATCTTCGCCTGGCGCTTCGCAGAACCTTAACTGATAAGCCGGCCGGAGCTGATTACAGCGATGATGGCAATGTCCAGCCGGAACTTTTTGAACAAGTTTTCTCAGGAGAAAGCAGCTCCAATTCTGCTCAACTTCCTGGTTATATGCAGCAGGCCGCAGACCAGGCCACGCTTGCTTATTATCAAAATAAAGACATTCGTCAGATCGATTACGCAATCGACCAATACCAGGCACAATATAATCTCAAAAAAGCACATCAGCTAAAAAGTATTTTTCTGCTCGGCCTATTTTCAATACTGATTGATTTAACCAACATTCGCACAATGCTTCGACTAAAGTTTACTGAATCAGAACAAAAAAGCGTTTTTTTGAAAGGTGGTTTCATTAACCTTGAGCGTTTTATACACGGATTAGACCTCGGCTACGAATCTATGGCCCCGTTATTTTTCGTAACGCCATACTACCGTATAGTTGAGGCAGGTGTTGCTTATTTAACCTCGGATAATTCTTTCCTGAAAGTCGAACAGCAGTGTGACGAATTCTTAACCGGATTTCTGAAATCAACGCTCCAGATTACCGCCGGCCCTCAGCCGATTATCGCTTATTTACTGATGAAGGAAAACGAAATTCGTACAGTGCGATTGGTATTAAACGCAAAGAAAAATTTTCTGGACACAAAACTTATTTTAGACCGTCTGGGCTAATTTTTTGAACATTTGGTAATTTGGATTTTGATATTGTTTAGAATTTAGGATTTAGTGCTTAGGATTTAAACTACTTATGGAACGCAATGTTGCTATTATTGGTGCTCCTGATTTTGTAATGCCGTTCTCGGCACTTGGAGTTGATACGTTCGCAACAGAACAAACTCACGAGAATATCGCCGAAAACGCTAAGAAAATTATCGAAGATAAATACGCTCTTGTCGTCGTTGCCGAAAATATAGCATCTATAGTCGAAGAAGCATTTGCAGATTATGAGAATTTGCCTACCCCCTGCATTATCGTTGTGCCGTTTACTACCGAGCCAACAGGCATCGCAACAAAAGCTCTCGGAGAAGCCCTTAAAATAGCTACAGGCATTAACATCTTACAAAATAGTTAGGAAAAGAATAATCAGCCACGAAGACACAAAGTCACAAAAATAAAAAAGAAAATATATCATAAATCTTAGTGTCTTGGCGCCTTAGTGGCAAAAAGCAAAAGGTCTGAAAGAATGAGTGAGATAAAACAAGGTCGCATTGTCAAAGTTGCGGGTCCCGTTGTTATCGCCGAAGGTATGGCCGGCTCGCGAATGTACGATGTTGTTCGCGTTGGCAAGCTCGCTATTATTGGTGAAATCGTGGAGCTGCACGAAGATTTAGCATCGATTCAGGTCTACGAGGAGACCACCGGCATAGGCCCAGGCGAGCCCGTAATTGATACACAGGCGCCTTTAAGTGTCGAATTAGGCCCGGGTCTGCTCGAAAGCATCTATGACGGCATCCAAAGGCCATTGGACTTGCTCGTAAAAGCCGAGGGCGAATTTATGAGCAGAGGCGGTTCTTTGCCCGGCCTGAATAGAGGAAAGGAATGGCATTTCAAACCGACTGTCAAAGATGGAAAAAAGGTCACTTCTGGTGACATCGTCGGCGAGGTCCAGGAAACATCCCAATTCGTGCACAAAATTATGGTCCCCTTCGGTGTCCAGGGCACTATCCGCAAAATATCCGAAGGCGATTTCACAGTCGAAGATACTATTGGCCTTTGTGTTTCTGATGATGGCACAGAAACCGAGCTAAAACTAATGCAGGTCTGTCCCGTCCGAATTGCCAGGCAGATAAAAAGGCGCCTTGCTCCTAATAAGGTCCTCGTTACAGGCCAGCGTGTCATTGACACCTTCTTTCCCGTCACCAAAGGCGGAACCGCCTGTGTCCCGGGTCCTTTTGGTTCCGGCAAAACCGTCGTTCAGCACCAGTTAGCCAAGTGGGTCGATGCCGATATCGTTGTTTACGTCGGCTGTGGCGAACGCGGAAACGAAATGACCGATGTCCTGTTGGAATTTCCCGAATTAAAAGACCCGCGCAGCGACGAGCCATTGATGAAACGCTCCGTCTTAATTGCAAACACCTCCAATATGCCCGTCGCCGCAAGAGAGGCCTCCGTTTATACAGGCATCACTATCGCCGAGTATTTCCGCGATATGGGTTACGTCGTAGCTCTTATGGCCGACAGCACCAGCCGATGGGCTGAAGCTATGCGAGAGATTTCCACCCGTCTGGAGGAGATGCCTGCTGAGGAGGGCTACCCCGCTTATTTGGCAGCTCGAATCGCCGCCTTTTATGAAAGGGCAGGCCGAGTCGAATGCGTCGGCTCTCCCGACCGCGAGGGTGATTTATCGATTATCGGCGCAGTAAGCCCACCTGGCGGCGATTTGTCCGATTCCGTCGTCCAGGCTACTCTGCATGTCGTTAAGGTTTTCTGGTCGCTCAAGGGCGAGCTTGCCTATCAGAGGCACTTTCCTGCAATAGATTGGCTGACTTCGTACAGCTTCTATAAGCAATATCTCAAGGGCTGTTTCGAGGATAAGGACATGGGCCTCGAAATGGAGCAGTTAGCTGCTGAGGCGATGGGGCTATTGGAGGAGGAATCTGAGCTGCTTGAGATTGTTCGATTGGTTGGCGCCGAGGCATTATCACCGAGAGACAGATTAGCCCTTGAGACGGCACGCTCTATTCGTGAAGACTTTCTGCACCAGAACGCCTATCATGATATTGATACCTATACTCCAATGGAAAAGCAGTACGAAATGTTAAAGACGGTTTTGCATTTTCACAAGCAGGCCCTTGCCGCCATCCAGGCTGGCGTTGAGACCGCTGATATATTTAAGCTGACTGTTCGCGAGGAAATCGCAAGGGCTAAATATATACCGAAAGAAAGCATAGACCAGATTGCAAAAATAAGAGAAACTATCGATAACCAGATGAAACAATTGCAGGTACCAAAAGCCGTTTAACTATAATTATTGTCATCCCGAGCGTAATCGAGGGATCTGGCCAACGAAGTGTAAATGTAGGGTGGGCTTTAGCCCACCAATTTGGCTGCCCACCAATAATAATGCGAAAAATGAGTTTTTAAGGTGCCAAAATGGCAGAGAAATTGCCGGTATTTAGGCTTTTGGGTATGATGTGGGTAAAAGGCGGAATAAATTAGACATTTTTTTTACAGAGTATCAGTAAGATGAGTGGGCAAAGAGACATAAAGCAAGCGCTTAATAAAGCATATAGAAAGCAAAGACCAATCAGAGCAGAAATTGAACTGCTCAGGCGTGAGCTTGTGAAAATGCTCTATGAAGCCAACAACAGGGAATCAGAAGAATACCATAAAGGATTGCTCAAAGATTTCCTGAAAAAAAGTGCATATTCAGATTACTTCATTAACACAAAAGAAAGAAAAGATCTTGTTATACACATCGGTAAAAATTCAAAATCAAGTGTTGGCGTTATTATTGAGACAAAACGCCCGGGCAATAAAGCAGAAATGCCAACAATTGATAATCTCAATAAAAAAGGAATGCAGGAGCTTCTTCTCTATTTTTTAAGAGAAAGAGTTACAAAAAAGAACATTGATATTAAACATCTTATTGTAACCGATTTCTATGAATGGTTTATATTCGATGCAATTGAGTTTGAGAAAATTGCTGAAAATGCAAAACTCAAAAAGGATTTCAAGAATTTTGAAGAAGGACGATTAACATTCGACAAAACAGAATATTTCTATAAAGAAATCGCAGCTCCTGTGCTTGAGCAGGCAAAAGACAAGATAAAATTTGTCTATATTAACATTAACAATTATGAAAAGCACCTTAGAAAGCAGACCCAAGCTGGCGATAGAAAACTAATTGAATTACAAAAAATACTTTCTCCAATACACTTACTTAAGCTCCCTTTTGCAAACGACAGCAATACATTAAACAAGGATTTCTATAGCGAACTGCTCCACATAATCGGTCTGGAAGAGTACAAAGAAAAAGGCAAAAAGTTAATTCGACGCAAAGAACCAAAAAAACGAGACGAAGATTCACTCATTGAAGCAGCAATAACGCAAATTATCTCTTTGGATATGCTCCCACAAATAAAAGATATTGAGCGGTTCGGTGATAATATTGACGATCAGCTTTTTAATGTTGGCTTGGAGCTTGTGATAACGTGGATAAACAGGACACTTTTCCTGAAACTTTTAGAATCGCAGATTGTGTCCTATCACGAGAGCAAGGATTATCTTTTTCTTAATAATGAAAAAGTGGCAGAGTATGCCGATTTGAATACGCTGTTCTTTGAGGTATTGGCGGTTGAGACAAAAGACAGACGGGAAACTATAAAAAAGAAGTTTCCAAACGTGCCGTATCTAAACAGCTCACTATTCGAGCCGACCGAGCTTGAACAGCAAACGATTTTTATCAGCAATCTACCGGACAATGCAAGTCTTCCGCTATACAAAAAGACAGTAGTAAAAAGCGACAACGAAAAGATGAACGCTCTGGAATATCTTTTCAGGTTTTTAGATGCGTATGATTTTGCATCAGAGGGAAAAGAAGATATTGCAGAAGAAAATAAAACACTGATAAATGCATCTGTATTAGGATTGATATATGAGAAGATAAACGGCTACAAAGACGGCTCATTTTTTACGCCTGGATTTATCACAATGTATATGTGCAGAGAGACAATCCGCCGAGCCGTTGTGCAGAAGTTCAA
>CAZUPG010000086.1:0-6900 GCA_964622085.1 uncultured Pirellulales bacterium
TCGGAGAGATTTATTGCTATATATTTTTGAATTTTGCGCTATAGTTCTGCGTTTTTTTCGAGTTGCTTGTTGAACATACGCAGTTGTACATCAATGGCGCTTAGTACCCAATCGATATAGTGTAATTTATGGACGGGTTGGCGGTGCCCTTCATTCATTAAGCCATCCTGGACGGTATTTAAGAATTTCCCTATCGTTTGTGGGCTAATTTCAGTAGGTTCGACAGCCCATTTTTTCAACTCATCATACTCTCGCTGTAACTTTTTACTGGTTCTTAACTGCTCGGCAGTTAAGTAATCAGCAGGATTGTAGGCCAACTGCAGACCTTTAAGACAGAGGATTAACGGCTCATAGTTTGCTCGTTCTTCCAGCCGGATAAACTTATACTGATGGACATACGCAGTTGCCTGAGCCGGCGGCTTGTTTGCAATTTCGTCTCCGCCTAAATACCATCTTCGCTTGCTGGTTCTGGCGAAGACGAGTTCTTCGCCAGAATCGTATTGTTTAATTTCATCATAGCCCATCCTTGAGACCCATAAGTGGCCGGTGCCTTTTAGCTCGGTTCCTCCACCAAGCACAAGCAGGCATTTGACAAAACCTAAAGGAAGGATTTTTTGTTTTCCGATTTGGTTTTTTCGAAGCTGAAATGACAAATGCAAACTGTGTGGACGGACGTCATAGAAAGCGACGATTTCGTGAATCAGTTGATTAAGAAGCCAGGGGTCTGATGTTGCCGGCCGAGATAGTTCGCCCTCGATGCTTAGTCTTCCCGGTGCGAGTTCCAAAAAACCAGAGCGGCGTGCCAGAGCAGTTGAGCCGGTATGGTCATCAATATATCCACCGAGTTTCCATGATAAAACATCCAAGTGGAAATCATGAAAATATCTAAAACCGTCATATATAGAGTCAAACGCCTTGCGGGCGGTCCTTTGAGGCTCTACTGCCGCATATCCAAGATTGCTTAATTCAATTTCAGCCCCGAGAGGGACAAGTCCCGGCTGAATGTTTGAACGAATTCGATTCAAGTGTGCACGTACAACACGCCAGTCAAAGAAGCTGTCGGATGCACGTACAGCATATTTAATATAGTCAATCAGGTCGTTGTTTTTATAGGGCATCGTTTCCAGACACTTCTCTATAACCAAATCAACAGTGGAGCTGTTTGCATTTAGCATTTGCAGGGCTATAAGGAGACTTACGGAGCGTTTGAAGTATCTTTCCGAGGAGCGTTTAAAGTATTTTTCCGAGGCGTACATATGCTCGAGCTGGAAAAGATGTCGGGCCCGAATTTTTTCATCGAGCTGATTTAGTAAGACCTGCTTTATCACTAAAGCCAGATAGTTCTTGATGAATGGCGTTGCCTGCGGGTCGCTGTATAAGTGTTTTATGCCCGGTCTGGGGCGGTCAAGCTCGTGTTCGAGATAATAATCGCTGACGGCATCGGTTCGATAATGGCTCATAACGAGGTCGCGTTCGGTAGTTGCGAGCAGCTCTCTTTCAGCTCGGCGTTCCATTTCAGCGTCCACGGTTCTTTCGCCGGGGCGAGTGCGCCTTTTGATGAATTTTTCAATACGTTTTCGCAGCCACAATTCGTGTATCAAATTGACGTGGAATCTATCCCCGAAGTGTTTTTTCATTGACTCGTGACTTACTAAATAAGCCTGTGCCTCAACGGGGCCATGTGCGGTATTGACCATTACGGTTTCTCTTTGGTAGCGTTTTCCTTCGTAGTCATCGATTTCAGCCATTGCCCGGTCAGGAACATCGTGGATTAAAAAGCCCTCAATTCTTGAAGAGGGAGCTGCGATGGCATAGAAATAGACGTTGTCGGGGCTGACCCTTCGATAGCGTGGTAGCAGAGCTGGATCGGCAAAGAGAATCTTATCACTGACTTTAGAGGGCTTTCTTGTAAGACTTAGACCACTAACGGACTGAAATATCCTGCGGTCACGCAGCGAGCCATAGATAAAAAGATTATTTTTTGCCTTGGCCATATTCCGTGTGTCGTATGGTTAATTTTTCAAGCGGTACCAACCACGCATGGTTACGTTATCGACCATCCACTAAATACTATTAACCACTTGTGTTTGTTCTGGAGTTTTCTTTTCGAATCTGGCTGTATAGCATTAATAGCTCTTTGAAGGCACGAAGAATTACCTTCAGATTAGCACCGGTTTGTGCGCCGGCAGTTCGCGGGTAATGATGTACGCCTTTCTGAGTTATCCTATAGCCGGCTCGAACAGCACGAGCCAGTATTTCAGCGTCGATAAGAGCACCGCAGCTCGACAATTCAATATTGTCAAAAATTTCCCTTTTGTATAATTTGAAAGCACAGTCGATATCGCGGATTTTCATACCGAAAAGTAAGCAAACCAGCTTTGTCCAACACCAGCCGTTAATTTTGCGCATTAAATTATCCTGGCGGTTTAACCGGTAGCAGCTAACGATATCATACTGTTTTATCAAGGGCAGCAATGGCGGCAATTCGCTAACATCAAATTGGCCGTCGCCGTCTGTGTAAAAGACAAGCTCTTTTGCAGCTGCCTTAAAGCCGGATTTCAGAGCGGCTCCGTAGCCGAGATTTCTCTGATGATGCACGATTTTTACCCTGCTGTTTCGGTTGGCTATTTTCTCGGCAATTCGTCCTGTTGAGTCAGAGCTGCCGTCGTCAACGATGATTATTTCAAAGTCGAAATTTAGTTTCTCCAGGACGGCAAGCGCCTTTTCAACGGTGCGGGTGATATTATCTTGCTCATTATAACAGGGGAAAAAAACACTAATAGAATTCGCCCAAGCCTGTCCCCGCGAAAGCGGGGATTGCTCATCGTTCGTCGCTTGTAGTTCGCCAGATGAGTTACGAGTTGCAAATTCCGTCTTACCACCTCTTGCTCTTAAGCAATCTGGTTCGTTCATCTAAACATCGTTCTATTTGATATGAGTAAAATTTCACGAGCTGTTCGTTTTTCTGCGATTCAGCAAGTTTCTGCAAATGTATGCTTGCTATTCGAGCGGCTTCGACTCTATATTGATAGCCGTGCTGTTTTGCCCAATCACGCCCTTTTTCTATGAAGCTGTCGACATAGTTTTTACAGAAATTCTCAATACGAGGTCTCAACTCTGTGAATCTTGAGGCAGTAAGAATAATTTCCACCATTGGGGCCGGTGAGTGATTTAAATTGAAGGCCTCGAAAGCAAAATCAAGCCCCTGCTGTTTTGCGTTTTTCCCTTCGGCGAATAAAAGCCAATTGTGTGCTTTTGAGAGGTTCTCGGAGAAACCATCAGGGTAAAAGGTTCTTCCGTTAAATACGCCGTCGAAAAGTTCCTTTCCCTGAGGGGTTGTGATGTCAACGAGCAATTTTTGTTTATTATTAAAGAAGACGAGACGCCATTTGGGATTATAATCAAGTCCTCTCATAAAAGGTTTATTAAACTGATTGGAGGGCATTAAGACTACCCAGACACTGTGGCTTTTTAGCTGCTCACCAACCCACCGTCCGATTTCAGTATAATTGGTAGAGGTCAATTTATGTTTTCTTAGCTGGGCGCTTCGTACGGTCGGGCCTCCGGACATAATGACTGTCCAGATATCAAAAGTTCTCCTGTTATACGCTGCCTGTGCTCTTCCATCCATAAACAGTTGCAGAGGCGTTTTGCCGGTATTCGGGTCTGGCTCCTGTGCCCAGGCGATGAAGCCGCCTTCGGTCCAGTAATTAAACATTTTTCCTTTTAATTTGTTCATCTTTATAAACTTACCAGCGTAAAAAGGTTTAGCATCCGAGGCGGTCATCCGCATAAAAACAGAGGCTAATTTTGGGTCGCCGGGCCAGGAGTCGAGATAAATACGCTTAAATTTCAGCCCCCACCAGGTGCCAAAAAATATGACTGCGCCGGCACCGAGACAAGTTATGAACAACTGCATGTTTTTCGGCATTGGCGAGACAGTGAAACGAGAGTTCCTTCGGAAGTTGCGTACGGCTGAGATGGCACGAATAATCTGGTCAATAAACATTGCTATAACTGGACAGGCAGCGATTGCTGCAATTGGTATGAATCTGCGAGAGCGAATGGCCATATAAATTGTAAGAGCAGCAATAGCCATTAGCGCTAAATCGATTTTAGGTAATTGGTACCCATCAGAAGTCTTTGTCTTACGCTTGCGTGACGGCGTGACGGAAAGCGAAGCGAATACAGAAACGCCAATCCAAAGCAAAAGAATTGCCCACGCCATAATGTACATCACCAAAAAAGGCACCGCTGTACCGACAGGATTGCTCCACTCGAAGGCAGGGTGCCATTCGTGGACGTCACGCCACCTTGCGGCGTGTTCGCTAACGCTGACGACGAAAGTATGAGTCAGGTTGGTTAAATGAAAAGGATTGAATAAAACCACAGCTAAAAAAGTAACAACACCTGCGGCAATAGTGTGGTATATGCCTTTTAAGCCGATGGAAGTAAATCCGCCAGACGTACGGCGGGTAAATCTCTTTTTAGATATGCACGTCAGCAGATTCAGAGCCACGAACGGCACGAGCATAATGAATACGTAGATATAACCGCCGTGGACATTACACCAAAAGACCGTCAAGGGAACGATGAGCCAGATGTATAAGATGTTTCGATATGTAGCAAGAACAAGGAACAAGAGAAAAATTGCTACCAGCATATTCGAGAAACCAGCGGGACGAACATCAAGGAGTGAGCGGCCTACGAACATTGCAAAGCAGGAAAAAACTGCACATAGAGCCGGATTAACACCTAATAATCTACAAGTGTAATAAACACAAATCACGGTCACAATATAAATTACAAATTTCCAATAGACCAGCGCATTGGAAGTAAAACTTAAGCCATCAGCATAGGACGACTTAGGCACCAATGAATAAAAAATGACGTGCGTCAGCCAGTTTTGGTTGAGCCAGCCGGTAGGATGCCATTTTTTAACAGTCTCGATACCAACTGTATTTGCAATCCATTGTGCCCATCCGGGCCAGGTTTTTATCTCTTTTTCCGTTGGTCCTGCCTTATGCGAGTTAGCGCTGAATGGTTCGATAGTATCGACTCCATGATTTACGAAATGTCGGCCACAGACCATTGCGACCCAGGTATCACCAGCAGCAACCATATGTGTACAGGCGTGGAAGGTAAAAATCAACATTGCAAGCCAGCCCAAAATCATAGGCCAGCCAGAAAAAGCACGATGGGCGATTGACGATGGAGGAGAGACGAGGCTTCGTCCTTCGTCTCTCGTCCCTCGTGACTCGTCGAGCGGAGCAGATGGAGCAAGGCGTTTTTTCCTTCTTATTGACTTAGCCATTTTTGGAGCCGGTCTAAACCTTTGGTAATATTGTCAAGTGAGCAGGCAAAGCTCAACCGAACATTATTGTCACAACCAAACGGCAGTCCCGGAACGAGGGCAACATTGGCCTGCTCCAGAAGAGCTTTTGCAAAGTCCATACTGCCGTTGATTTTTATACCCTTAATATTTCGGCCATAATGGCTGGAAACATCAGGGAAACAGTAAAAAGCGCCGGTAGGTTCGGTGCATTGCACGCCATCAATGCTGTTCAGTCGCTCAGCCATATATTTCCCTCGACGCTCGAATTCCGCACGCATCTTTTCTATTGTCCGGTCGGCAAGGTCACCAAAGGCAGCAATCGCTGCATACTGGCCGAAGGTTACAGGGTTCGAAGTCATATGAGATTGAAGCCGTCCCATCGCCTTTATAACATCCAACGGCCCTGCGGTGTATCCGAGGCGCCAGCCGGTCATAGAAAAAGTCTTGCTGAAGCCATTGAGAGTCAGGGTTCTATTGTAAGCGTCTTCGCTCAGTGAAGCAAAACTGACAAACCTGGTGTCACCATAGATTAGCTTCTCATAAATCTCATCCGAAAGCACATACACGTTTGTCTCTTCAATCGCCTTTGCAATAGCTTTTAGCTCTTGCGGTGTATAAGTAAAGCCTCCTGGATTATTAGGCGAATTCAGCACCAGCATAGCGGTTTTATCTGTGACAGCCTCTTTCAACTGCGAAGGGGTAATTTTGTAGCTGTTATCTTTATCTGTTTTAAGAATTTTTGCAGCAGCACCAGCAAGCTTTATTGCCTCCGGATATGTTACCCAATACGGCGTTGGTAAGATAACCTCGTCACCAGGGTCAAGCACGGCCTGCATTGCCTCGTAAACCGAGTGTTTGCCGCCGATGTTAACGATAATCTGGTCAGGTGTATATTTGAGGCCATTTTCCTTTTCGAGCTTTGCGGCGATTGCGGTCCGCAACTCAACTATGCCGGAGGAAGAGGTGTATTTTGTTTTACCTGCCTTCAACGCCTTTATGGCAGCTTCTTTAATGTAGTCAGGGGTATCAAAGTCTGGTTCGCCTGCGCCAAAACCGATTACATCCACACCTTTAGCCTTCAGTTCTGCAGCTCGGCTGGTCACAGCCAAAGTTGCCGAAGGCGGCACATCCTGAGCACGTTTGCTGATTTTCATTTTTATGCACCTTTCAAATTCGCATCCTGTCTGCGTAAACAATCATATTACAAATAAGATAACAGGTCAAGAATTTCCCGATACTGGATAATGGTTGCTCAATATTACGACAAGTGTATGGTATTAAACAATGAGCTGTCCATTGACAGCTACTTATTCTATTGATAATTTACGCTTATGACCCGTGTTTTTGAAATCTTGACTGTCGCATGCCCCTGCGTCTCCCGCCGCAAGTCGGGGCAGCGGGTCAGACAAATTGTGGTTTTAAGCTGTGTGTGCCTGCTGGTGACTGGATGTAAAATCCCTGAAAAAAACAAGCCGATATGGGAGCAGGTCAAAATCGGCGATATAGCCCCATCCGTCGGCAACAAACAGGCCAGTCCGCAATTCTTAAAGACGATAAATTTTGAC
>CAZUPG010000087.1:0-6882 GCA_964622085.1 uncultured Pirellulales bacterium
CGTTTTTGGCCTGCCGCCTTGTCCTCGGACTTTTCGCTCGGCCTCATAACGACCAAGTTATTCGGATAGGCTCTAAGTCATACGTTAACTTGCTTTGGCATTAAGAACCGCTCAATTGGTGTGGGGCTTACGTAGAGGGGATAAAGTGGAGTTTTTGAGAGATGTTTCACGTGAAACATTCTCGATTCCGCCTGCGGCGGATAAACCTCGATACTTCCGCCTTCGCTGAAGCTACCTGCGAAACCTGTCACTTAGGGACAAGCTACGGCGGACAAACGATGCTTGATGCTTGATGCTTGATGCCAGCGTATAGCGTGCAGCGGATAGGGAGAATGTACAAAATAGAGTTAGTTGGAAATATACCTAATAAGCAGCGGGGGATAGTTTATTGTTCGTGGTTCATAGTTAGCATACAACATGCAGTTGGTAGCGTATAGCGTATATGAGTTTATGCGTAGATGAGTGGATGCGAAGAGGCGAGTAGATTGTGAAAGTGAACGCATTCACAAACTTATTGGTGAATTGGTGAGTTAGTTCGTTGTTCATAGTTCGTTGTTCATAGTTCGTTGTTCATAGTTCGTTGTTTATAGTTCATTGTTGGCGGACAAGCGTGGCTCGCGGCTTGGTTTCGTATCCTTCGCTTCGCTCAAGGACAAGTCTCGTGAAGCGTATCTCGACACGTAAATGCGTGGCTGTGTATATGCGACGGCCAGATTCTCCGGCCTTTGTAAACGGGGCCTCAGAGTGACAAAACAAGGATTGAGATTGCCACGCCGCTGCACTCCTCGCAATGACAGACTGAACAGATTCTTCGCTGCGCTCAGAATGACAGGGATATTAGTCACTGGTTTGTTTTGCGAGTGCGGCGGCGCCGATTATGCCGGCGTCTTCACCAAGCGTTGCAAAACAAATTTCCACGGTCTCCTTCCTCAATTTCCAGATGTGCTCGTTAAAATAATCCTTTATTCGATTCAACAAAATATCTCCGGCGGCAATCATACCGCCAGCAAAAACGATGCGTTTCGGCTCGGTGACGTGCAGCACATTGATACAAACGAGCGCAAGGGCCTTGGCGGTCTCGTCGGTAATCTGTTTGGCTAACTTGTCGCCTGCTTTTAGATGGTCGTAAACGTCCTTGCAGGTGATTTTGCCCTTTTCATCGAGGACTTTCTTTAAGCTCGACGGCTGACCTTGAACTACGGCCTCGGTAGCTCTTTTTGCAGTATTTGTTGCTGACGCATACGCTTCGACGCAGCCCCTTTGGCCGCAATTGCACAAACGGCCATCGGGATAGATTATGATATGGCCAAGCTCAGCGGCGTTGTCCCCCCAGCCAGCCAGTAGTTTTCCTTTATTGATAATGCCGCCGCCAATTCCGGTTCCCAGTGTAAAAAAGACCATATCATCAACGTCCTTGCCTGCACCGGCAGCAAATTCACCAAAGCAGGCAACATTGGCATCGTTCTCCAAAACAATCGTTTTTCCACACAGCCGGTCGCTTAGCATCTGGCGAACAGGGATGTTTCTGAAAGTCGGAAGATTCGTTGCAGCTTCAATGATTCCTTCGCTGTACCTGGCCGGGCCGGGACAGCCAAGACCAACTGCAGGTACATCGGCCATAGTAAAACCGGCTTTGGCTACGCAGGATTCGGCTGCCCCGGCTATATTGTCTATAACTATATCGGCGTCTTTTTCGGGCTCAGTAGGGGCTGATATTTTGGCTAAAAGTTTTAACTGTGAATCAAAACAGCCGACCTTTATGAACGTTCCCCCTAAATCAATACCGACAAAAATCTCGCTCATCGCTTTGCTCCGAGCTTTTCAAGTTCAATCGTGGTAGCCGCTGGGGTGCTCGCTGTGCCATTTCCACGCGGTAGCAACTATTTTTTCGAGCTCTGGGAATTCGGTTTTCCAGCCAAGCTCGTTCATTGCCTTTGTTGCGTCGGATGTCAAAATCGGCGGGTCGCCCGGACGACGGTCTGATTCTACCACCTTAAAATCTTTGCCGCTAACCTTTCTAACCGTATCAATTACCTCCCTGACCGAATGTCCCTTTCCGTTGCCCAGGTTATAGATAAGCTCACTACTTTGTTCAAGTTTATCCAGCGCCAGCAGATGTGCCCTGCACAAATCATCGATGTGAATATAGTCCCGAATGCAGGTGCCGTCCGGGGTGGGATAGTCGGTGCCATAGATACTGATTTGTGGAAGTTTTCCCATCGCTGCCTGGATGACCCGCGGTATAAGATGCGATTCAGGACGATGGTCCTCACCGAGAGTGCAACTGCTGCCTGCGCCGGCGGCATTGAAATAGCGCAAAGACGCATACCGAAGTCTGCCTGCCTGATTCTGGTAATGGCACATCATTTCAACGGCCAGTTTGGTTTGGCCATAAGGATTGATTGGCTCTTTCGGTGCATCCTCTGTAATAGGTGTCTGTCTGGGTACGCCATATACGGCGGCTGAACTGCTAAAAACAAATTTCTCAACTGTCATCTCCTGCATCGCTGAAAGCAGGTTCTGAGTATTAGAGACATTGTTTCGATAATACTTCATGGGTGCTTGTATCGATTCAGCAACTTCAATCAGGCCGGCAAAGTGCATTACCGCTTCGATTTCGTATTTGCGAAGTGTATTGGCAAGTAATTGGTAATCGGCTAAATCACCTTTGATAAACTCGGCGGAGCCGACTGCGGCTCTATGACCTCTGCTGAGATTGTCAAAGACGAACGGCTCGTGGCCCTCGGCGGTCAGCATAGCCGTCATATTACTGCCGATGTATCCAGCTCCACCGCAAACAAGTACTTTCATAGTTCGTATCTCGTGATTTGCTTCACCTTCGTTCGACGCGTTCTTCGATTCGCTTTAAGATTTCTGTTGCAAGTTGTTTGTCCTGGCCAAGATTGACCCAGGCGACATCTACTTCGGGGCCAGAACGTAGTTGAAGCTTCTGCTCTGATTCACTGCTTCCCGTAAACATCCCAGGCGCGAGGGCCCTGCTGGTGGATTGGCTCTGCAGCAGGGATAATCTATATGCCTGCACATCGCAGCTGATACGCAGTTTTTCTTTGTCCCGGCTGAAGTTTAATTCCACGACCCTTCTAATGGTGTGCAGGTTTGCTAATGCTTTGTTTTCCGGGCCGACGTTGTCCTTACGCCAGAATTCGAAAAATTGTGCGCCGGGCAACGGTTTAGTTCTCATAAAACCGGTCTGTGGGTCGGCTTTTTCGATAGTAAAGTGCATTTTGGCCAAGGCATCTTCGGCTATTTGCATTGCCCTGGCCGTGGATATGTCCGGGACAAGGATTTGCTCAACAGTTTCATATTGCTGTTGTTTGGCACATCCGGCCAATATGACCGCACAAGCCATAAGTAGGATGGGCTTTCCAGAGCTACGGCAAGGCCTACGCCTTGACGAGAGCCCATGCGGTTCTTGATTCTGGTGGGCTGAAGCCCACCCTACATTCTTTTTACTATCCATATCAGGTTCTCCCGAATCTTGCCTATCTGCAAACAAGTCTTGACTCCGCCACACGGACGGCGGATAAATGTCGGCAGACAAGCCCGCCACAGGCAGACAAGTCCGCCACAGACGGACAAGTTTCGGCTGATTATATAGCCAGTGTGCTTTTAACTCAACCCCGTTAGATACTTTTTTTATCAGGCCGTCCGGTGTACTAAGGTATGTCCCTAACGGGGTCAAGAAGGAAATGCTTTTTTCGTATTAAGCTGACAAGTAGGATAGAAAGTGCCTAAAGTGTCTAAAGTTAAAAGTGCCTAAAGTTATGGATCTATACGCCTATGGCGTATTATTTTTCAACTTTAGCTCACTTTAGGCACTTTAGGCGTAGCTAACGTATAAAACGACAAGTGGAAATTTCTAACGGGGTAAAGGTTAGCTTGTTGTAAGGCCGATAATATTAAAAGATTAACCACTAATTAACACGAATTACCCCGAAAAGAGTATGGAAGCGAGGAGTCAGTTGTGAGGAATGGATTCCTGCTTTCGCAGGAATGACATTATTCGTGGAAATTTGTGGCTAAAAAACAAAAAATATGAATCGGCGAAATCCGTGGAATCTGTGGTTTCAAAGCGCTAAAAATGTCTTTGGTGCAGGTACAATCCGTTAACGAACAGTTGGCATCTCTGCCGTTAGGACGTAATGTCAAAGACTTTCTCGATTATCTAAGGGTTGAGGCGGGTCTGTCGGAAAATACAGTTCTGGGCTACGGTCGCGATTTGAAAGGATTTCTGAAATACTGCAAATCCAACAAGATTCACCGTCCACAACAGCTCCAGCCGGGCCTTATCCGAAAATATCTGCAAATCCTCTCTAAAGATGAAAAGAGCGAAAGTACAGTTAAACGCTGCCTTGTTGCTATAAAGATGTTCCTGAGGTTCGGCAAACTTACCGGCTTTGTCAAAGACGACATAACTTCCGTACTTGATGGTCCAAAGCTCTGGCAGAGATTGCCGGTTATTTGCAGCAAACAGCAGGTTATCGAACTTTTAGAGACCCCGGACGCCTCCGAGCCGTGTTACCTCCGTGACAAGGCAATGCTCGAATTGCTCTATGCCACCGGTGTACGGGCCAGCGAAGTGGCAGGATTGAAAATAAGTGATTTGAATTTTGAGATTGGTTACCTTCGGTGCATAGGCAAAGGCAACCGTGAGCGGATAATCCCGCTTGGTAAAGCCGCCATCGCCGCAACAATGGAGTACCTCAGGGACTTACGGCCCAGATTAGCCAAACCGTTTAGTGGTGAATTTCTGCTGCTTTCCCGAACAGGCAGGCCCATGAGTCGTATTGAAATCTGGAGATTGGTTAAAAAGTATGCAATCCGTTCAGGTATGCCGAAGAGCTTAACTGTGCATACATTGAGACATTGCTTTGCGACGCATCTGTTGACCGGCGGAGCAGATTTGCGGAGCATCCAGGAAATGCTCGGCCATGTGGATATAGCCACTACGCAGATTTATACCCATGTTGACCATGAGAGATTAAGAAAGATTCACAAGAAATACCATCCAAGGCCATAAGTTAATTGCCGATTGCCGATTAAAAATCGGAAATTGATTGACCTTGGTAAATTTCAGGATTATTATGACGGCTGAATTGATGGTTAGAGTATTGCATAAGGCCATTCGAATGAGCACAAAACGGCTATATCTTGTAATTCTATTGTTATTAGTGGGGTGCCAGCAAGCCATTGTTGGTCAGGATAAGCCCGCATTAGCTACCCGTACAGAAGCTGCAGAGGTCGAACTTGACAAAGAATTGAAAATCTATAAGAACACTTTGCTGGAAGGCAAAAATGAACAGATACGCATAGATGCAGCTACAGTAATGTTGTTTAACGAAAACCCGCCAGCCAGGAAGATTCTGCTCGATGCACTAAAACAAACCGAAAATACCGCTGCACGGATGGCAGTATGCAAGGCATTGAGTCAAACAAGGGCTGGTCCCGAACCTATAAAGAATAAAGAAGACTTTATTCGGCCACTGGTTGATATATTGGCCGGCGATGACTTTTCGACAGCTAAATTGGCAGCTGAAGCGACTTTAATATTCGAGTACGAACAAATATCAGAGCCGATCGAAAACCTGATTAAAGAGCCCACACTTGCGGTCGGGACCAGATTGAATGCGATATATGCATTACAACTGCATCCTGATATGAGAGTGGCGATTAATCTTATCAGCTTAGTTGATAATCCTGAACAACAGGTATCTGCCGCAGCAGAAGAGGCGCTTGCCTCTATGGGAATACAGGCAGGAAAATCACCTGAATCGCGCAAAAAGGCCGTAGAGAAGCTTCGAAGAGAGGGGCCGGAAGGATTTTTCCAGAATTGGGTAACTCGCCAGCAACAGCAGCTACGCGAGATGAAAATCGAATTGAACCTGTTGCAGGGACTTTATTTAGCAACATTGGGTAAGTGGTATGATAGTACAAGCGATAATGTAGCAAAAGGTCAGTTCCTGGCTGAATACCTGCAAAGTCCTAAAGCGGTAGTGAGGTTGTGGTCGCTTGAGAAACTTCATCAATGGCGAGTAGCACCAGGAAAATCGAAATTGCCGGCTGAGCTGGGTACTATTCTGGTTAATTTGATTTCGGACAAAGATAGAAAAGTTCGTCTCAAGACTGCGCGGCTGTTATCTTTTATGGGAGAGCTGAATTTGGCTGAACATTTGCTCTCTCAACTCGAGGTGGAACAGGACGATGAGGTGAAAATGGAGATGTTCGTTGCGCTCGGCTACGCCTTTGTGCCCACACCAACGACTAAGATTCCCGTCGAGATAAGAAAACAGTCTCTAAAGTGGGCGGTAAAATACCTTGCCGAGCAGGACCCTAAAAAGGCGCAAAAAGGCGCCGAAATTATGAAAAAGCTGCTTGAGCAGAACGGATTAACAGATGCTGACGTTGACAGACATCTTGTCCTTCTTGTCCAGAGATATCAAAAGGACGAGGTCGATGGGCCCTTACGTGGAGAATTACTTAGCACAATGGCAGGGCTGTGCGCCCCCCAGAGTATTCACAACGCTCAATCAAAAAAACGTTTTAAGCCCATATTTG
Source organism: uncultured Pirellulales bacterium (assembly GCA_964622085.1). Taxonomy (GTDB): domain Bacteria; phylum Planctomycetota; class Phycisphaerae; order Sedimentisphaerales; family Anaerobacaceae; genus CAZBWE01. The sequence continues at coordinate 6,577 of CAZUPG010000087.1, forward strand.
AAGAATCCCTAAGTGACGAGACAAATTTGGTCCGTGAAGCGGCGGTAGATGGGCTTATTTATATCGACAAAACACAGTCGCTGGAGAGATTGAGGAAAGATTTCACCAATGACACAAGTGCCCTGATAAGGAAGAAACTGATAGACCTTGCCGGTGAGGTCGGCGGTGAGGATGATTTAGTGTGGCTGGCAGAAAAAATCGGGTCAAACGCCGAGAGCGAGTCAACCTGGCAGGCAATGCTCAAAATATTCAAACGTTCTGAAACAGGCACTCTGAGCGAATGGATTGACAAACTCACCTCACAAG
>CAZUPG010000088.1:0-6809 GCA_964622085.1 uncultured Pirellulales bacterium
TTCCATCAGGAATGAAGAAAATTTGAAGCTATATCGAACCTGCTGCAAAGATTTTATGATGGTTTCGTTCGGTGAGCATTGTAAATAATCCCGCCTGAATCTTGGTATTGCAAAAGTACCTTTTTAGCTTCTTCACGAAGAACATCCTGTATAACGGTAATACCCCGGCTCTCAAGAGATAATACCCAATTTAGTGGTTTCGCTCCTTCATCAAATCCGATACTGCGAGCGTCCTCATCGCGCGCACCACATATAACCCTTCGAACACCCGACCATGGGATGGCGCCCAAACACATAGCGCACGGCGCAGTGCTCGTTACAAGCTCATAACAAGGCATTTCTTCGCTGCTCAGGTCATAATGACCAAGCATCTGTTGTGCTATACCTATAGCCATAATTTCCGCGTGTGCGATTGAACAATTCGCAGCAATTACAATATTAACGCCGGCTGCAATCAGTTTCCCGCTCTCCTGCTCAAACACAGCCGCCCCGAAAGGCCCGCCTGTCTTATGCTCGATATTCAATCGTGATAGGGTAATAACCAGATGCATCCGTTCTTCTATACTCGCAAAAATGCGCTCGGCCCCCGCCATGAATTCCTCCATCCAATCCGGCAACTCCAAAACCAACTTTGAATATTCCATTTTACTCACCTGCCTGCCCCTGCATGTCTTAGGCAGGGGTCATTCCTGCGAAAGCAGGAATCCAAGTCTCTAATAAACGGTGTCAATCTGTGTAAATCCGTGTCTGAAAATTCAGTGTAAATCAGTGTCTAATTCAGCCAGTGCCAATCCGTGTCTACAACATACTCTTAAAAAACCCATATGCTGCCGTTTTGACAATAAGCGGCCCTAAATCTTTACCAAGTTCGATAATTTGTTTTGCCGCCTTTTTTACCTGCCCCTTGGCTATATCTTTTATCGCTTCGCCAATAATATCAAGCGCCGCCTTCTTTGCCACGCTGGCAAAATTTTTGCTTTTCTCCGGCTCTTCGGCAATCGCCTTTTGTAATTCAAGTGCATTATGAATATGTTGCTGAATATTAACTGTTGAGCCATCCGTTGCGACAATAGCACCCGGTCCAGCAGTAATAAGTTTAACCTGTTTTGGTGCATCTAAAGCACGTGCTAAAAGTTCGTAATATCGGTCTCTTTCAGATTCCAATTGTTTAAGTTTTACCTCATAAATATTTTTGACTTCTGCCAGAGCTTTTTCCTTATGTTTTTCGTGTTGAACCGTAAATTTAATGGATGGTGCTAGTCCTCGCGCATTTATCGAATCAATTTTAATATCGAACTTCGGGCTTTTGTCTCGTATTGCCTGCACCACCCTATCCATTATCAATGGATCTATAGGTGTCATTCCTTTTTCAAAGATATATTCGATAGTCGGCAGTGCCGCATAAAGCCGCTCAAACTCCCCCGGCTCAAGGTCCCTGCCCTTCGGCGACCTTTGTTTTCCATATTCGTCCCAATATATGTGCTTGCATTCCACATCCTTGATTTTCCAACCGTCCCGTGATGCTCCATATAACATAACTCCCGTTAATATTGCCCCAGTGAGATTAGCACCAACAAGAATGCTATATGTGAGGTCTGCACCTTTCAAATTGGCCCTTTGTAGCTTTGCATGATAAAAATTTGCCTCCGTAGAATACACTTCGCTGAGATTTGCCTTCCGCAGATTTGTCCCTATAAGAAGAGCCTTGCAAAGGTTAGCACCGCGAAGATCAGATCCGGTCATGTTTGCATCAATTAGACCAGCTTCATACAGAAGTGCCCCTCTAATGTTCGTGTCAACTAGGTTCGAACCTTCGAGTTCTGCGTTTTTGAGGTTTGTCTTGCTGAGGTTTGCTTTCTTAAGGTATGCTTTTAATAGGTCCGCTTCGCTTAGATTGGGCTCAACGTCAGGGTTTTCTTTGTGCCATTTGTTCCAGGCCTCGACGCCTTGTTTTAGGATTTTCAGATGTTCCGGATTAGCCATTCAGAAATTCCCTTCTTCCAAATCATCATTTAACAAATTACGAGCATCAAGTATCAAGTATCGAGCATAAAGACCATTCTACATTCTTAATCCTAAATTCTCAATTTCTTTCATTGCTTTATCTAAATGTCCCAGCAGATATTTCTTCCCCGGCCCGCCAAGATGTTCCCAGGGCAGAGTCTCGTCAGTATCGAATTGCCTCTGTGCTAATTCATCTAAATCTAATCCGAATTTCTCAAATGCCTTCTGCCATATATCCGGCTCGAAACACTCATCCCACAAATCGAATCTCGCACCCCCCTGCCATGCCGCTTCAATAACATCGCATAAACGCCTGTCGCCCCGCCCGAACGCTGATTCTAAAATGCTGCGGTTTATGTTATGGAACTTAAAATGCAAAAAATTAGCCCTGAGTTTCCTTTTCTCATCGAGTATTAACCTTCTGGCATTCTCGAAATATGTCTTTGGCCTTTGCCCAAGCCAGCCGAAAGGCGTATGCGGCTTAGGCACGAACCAGCTTATAGTAATATTGATTTGGCCGGTTTTGCCATCTACTTCTTTTCTCAATTTTGCTAATCGGTATGAAAGTTCTACAATTCTTTCTACATCTTCTTCAGTCTCACCTGGCAGGCCAACCATAAAGTATAATTTCAGCTTTTGCCAGCCGCACCTATATGCTTCTTCCACTGCCTCGAATAAATCTTCATCCTTTAACGGCTTATTGATTATCTCTCGTAATCTTTCATTTGCAGCTTCTACGGCTATTGTTAGGCCGCTTTTCCTTACGGAAGTCAGTAATTTCGGAAGTATTTGTAACTGTTTGTCAACACGCAAACTTGGAAGTGACAAACCCACATATTTGTCGCAAAAATAATTATGTAATTTCGTGATTAACTCTTCCAATTTTGGATAATCGGCGCTCGATAAGCTCAGCAAACTAACTGTATCAAACCCTGTCGCGTGATAACAGGTCTTTGCGATATCGATAATCTTTTCAACGCTGCGATAGCGAACAGGCCTTCTACAAAAACTCGCCTGGCAGAACCTGCACCTGCCGGGGCAGCCCCGCATTATCTCAACACTTACTCGTTCATGCACCGCCTCTACAAATGGAACAATTGGCTTAAGCGGCACCGGAGCATTATCAAAATCATCAATAACTGCATTTCGTAACTTGCCCCCCGTATAAAGAGCTGGAACATAAGCCCAGTCAAATGCCTGCTCAATCTTCCGCAGAGTCTCTTTTTTTGATGTACCAGCTCCTTTCTCATCCTTAATCAGTTGTATTAGCTCAATTACAGCTTCTTCGCCTTCGCCTAATACAAACAGGTCAATAAACTCAGCCATCGGCTCACAGCAGTTTGCCATCCCACCGCCTGCGATTATCAGCGGCTCATCTTCACAGCGGGCGGCACTTCGTATGTTGATACCGCCGATGTTAAGCATATTAAGCACGTTGGTATAGCAAAGCTCATTCGTTAAGCTAAAGCTGACAATGTCAAAACCTGCCAGCGCCGCTCTGGACTCTAAGCTAAAAAGAGGGAGATTTTTTTCTCGCAGTATTTTTTCAGCGTCAATCCAGGGTGCAAAAACCCTTTCCGCAGCTACGTCCTCGATTTTATTGAGGATATCGTAGATAATCGCAAGGCCCGTATAGCTCATTGCAACCTCGTAAACATCCGGGAAACACAGCGCAACCGTCAGTACACATTTCGTAAGGTCTTTTTTGATTTGATTTATCTCTCCGCCGATATATCTGCCCGGCCTGCGAACAAATGGCAGAAACTCCTGCTCGACCCGCTCGGATAATATTGTCACCTTTCTTTCGCTCATAACCGCATTATAAATTGATTATTGCTGATTTTCTATTTATTATTGTGTTGCTTATGGTTGTCATTGCGAGCGACCCCGCTTCGCTAAAGCTACGCGGCGGCGAGAGCGAAGCAATCTCGTTTCTTTTGACAATTGAGATTGCCACGGCCTTGGCAGGCCTCGCAATGACAATTCGTCGAAAGGTTTTGATATGGACAAAAAAACTCGCTCGGTCTTAACCTTAATCCTTTGCGTTTTCTTGATTGTTGCTTTGTATTTCTATGCTAAGCACAAGCAGCAAATCGAACTCGATAGCGGCCATCGATTGGTTATGGGAACGTTAGCCCGTGCCGTCGCCGTGGCGAAGTATTCAAGTACAGCTAAAAAAACTATCGAAGCTGCCTTTGCTGAGATTAACAAAGTCGATGACTTGATGAGCAATTACAAAAGTGATTCGGAAATTTCTCTGGTAAACAGAGATGCGTTTGAGCGTCAGGTAAAAGTAAGCAAGCCAACATTCGAGGTCCTGCAAAAAAGCATCGAATTCAGCAAACTCACCGATGGTGCTTTTGATATTACAATCGGACCATTGGTTGATATTTGGCGCTTAGCAGCCGAAAGTAATTGCGTCCCTACTGATGCCGAGCTTTCCGAAGCTCGCTCGAAGGTCGGCTATGAAAAGCTCATCCTTGATGCCAACGAACTGACCGTACGGTTTGCAGTAGAGGGTATGAGAATCGATTTAGGCGGCATTGCAAAGGGCTATGCAATTGATAAAGCTGTTGAAGCTATGCAAGCTGCCGGTGCAATTGGCGCAATGGTCGACATCGGCGGTGACATTCGATGCTTTGGTACGCCTATGCAAGGCAAAAACTACTGGCTAATCGGCCTGCAGGACCCTACCGAGGATTTCGAATCACAAATTTCGAATTTCGAATTTCCTGTCGGAACAGGTATGACTTTACTGGTTTTGCAATTGACTGATGATGCTGTTGCTACCAGTGGCGGCTACAGGCGATTCACCTTAATCGACGGCAAAAAATACAGCCACATTATAAATCGCCGGACGGAAATAAGCAGCGAAGGCCTATCAAGCGTAACCATAATCTCTAAAAATGCAATGGACGCCGATGCTTTGGCAACGGCGGTCAGTGTAATGGGAGCCGAAAAAGGTCTCGACTTAATCGAGACAATGTCGCAAACTGAGGCAATCTTGATTCCTTCTCCCTCGACTCCTTCGATTGTACTCAGGACAGGTGTGCTCGGGACCGGACAGCCAAAGCCTGCCCCGAGTGAAATCGAGGGATATGAGCTTATAAAAACCACCGCCGCCGAGAAATATATAACCAGCAAATAATGGTGTGCAGTTTGTCTCGGCGACTCAGCTCCGCCGAAGGCTTCGCCGGAGGCGAGAGGCCGAGCCATAACCGGAAGCATACTCTACATACGACTTACAGAGCAGCAGAGGCCAAAAGGTATAAAACTCCCAAAAAAGCCCTTTTTACGGAGATTTGAACAGTTGACTATATACAAACTTTTTTGCTATAATAAAAGTTCTTATACATAGGTTTCTATATTATAACCAAGTTAAAATGGGATTCTAAGATGAGGTTGTGTAAATGCAAGAACGAACTTTAGGTGAATTAGCTGAATATGTGGGTGGACGGATTGTCGGCGACCCTGACGTAATAATTAAGTTTGCTTCAACACTTGGCCGTGCGGGCGAAGGCGATATTAGCTTTTTAACCAACCGCAAATATGCCAAGCAGCTGCGAACAACCAAGGCAAGTGCGGTAATCGTAGGCAAAGAAGGAGCCAATACTTTGGTTCCTCTGTTGATAGCCGAGGACCCTTACTACGCATTTATGCAAATTATGGTACTGTTGCACGGCCATCGCAAACACAAAAAAGTGGGAATTAGCCCACGGGCTTCGATTTCGGATACCGCAAAAATCGGTGCAGACTGCCAAATTCATGATTTTGTTACAATATCTGATGATGCAAAGGTCGGAGACGGCTGTGTAATTTACCCCGGCGTATATGTGGGGCCAAGTGTGCAAATTGGTAATGACAGCATAATATATCCCAATGTTACCATTTACGATGGGTGCAAAATAGGCAATCGCGTGATAATAAATGCGAATACGACAATTGGTGAAGACGGCTTCGGCTATGCCAGCCATAAGGGTGTACATCACAAGATACCACAAATTGGTATTGTGATTATAGAAGACGACGTGGAAATCGGTACCTGCTGTGCAATAGAGCGAGGCACTCTCGGTGATACTATTATAGGTCAGGGCAGCAAGATAAGTGACCTGGTTACGATAGGCCACGGCGCAAAAATCGGGCCGCATTGTTTGCTTGTGGCCCAGGTGGGAATTGCCGGCTCGACCAACCTCGGCCATCATTGCGTAGTTGGCGGGCAGGTTGGAATCGTGGGTCATATCAATATCGGAAACAATGTTACAATCGCAGCACAAGCTGGGGTTATTAACAACATCCCAGACGGAAAAGTGGTATTGGGCGCACCTGCTATCGAGGCAGGCCAGGGCAAACGAGCGTATGGAATGATACAATACCTGCCGGAGATGCGGCACAATATTCGCAAGCTGGAAAATCTGATTGGACGAACTGCTCCGTCTGTCGAATCCGAACCAGAAAAGTCGGATGGACAATAGTTATGAATATTCGTTTTCCGATTTTCGATTCCGCCAGACGGACGGCGGACAAGTTTCGATTTTCGATTTTCAAACGTCAATCGCATGTCGCAAATGGTCAGTCAAATCATGGAGATGTACTTGGTTTGATTGCAGGAGAGGGCAGATTGCCATTTCTTGTGGCGGCTGGCGCTAAACATGCGGGCTTACGAGTAATTTGTATCGGCCTGAGGGATAACGCAGAGCCGAGCTTAGCTGATGAAGTTGATGTTTTTTACAAAGTTGCGCTTGCCCGGCCCGGGGCCTGGATACGAAAGTTAAGAAAGCACAGCGTAAGGCGAACGATTATGGTTG
>CAZUPG010000089.1:0-6795 GCA_964622085.1 uncultured Pirellulales bacterium
CGACGAATAACGGTTTTGCAAACCGTCGCCTTAGGCCTCTTGGCTACGCCGCCAACTGCAAAAATTCCGCATCAGTCTATGCTAATTCAGCCCGTTTTGCAATAAAATTAAATGCAACTTTCAGCAGTGTTAAAAACGCTTTCGGCAATATTTTTAGGGCGAGAAACGTCTAACTTTAAGCTTAAAAACTAATTACAGCGATTAGAATAGCCGAACTTTTAGTATGAAGTATATATACTCAAAAATCCGTGGTTTTACCGGAACTTATGGTGGAAACTTGCCAAGAATATTCAGGACCAACAGTGACCGTATAGCTGTGGGCCGATTTTTATCTTTTCTTTTATAACCTTTTATTGTATAATAAGATATGACAATTGAAAAGTGAACTAAAGTGAGTTGAAGTGAACTAAAGTGAACTAAATCCGCCGTACGTCTGGCGGATAAAGTGAAAAAATAATACGCCATAGGCGTATAAATCCATAACTTTAGGCACTTCAAACTTTAGGCACTATTAAGAAGTTATATTGGAGATGAGCGGTATGATGTGCATGTCTCGACCTACATTGCAATGGTTGGTCTCAGGCATCATTATAATCTTTGGCTTGGCAGGTGGGTGCAGCACAGAGCACTATAAAGAGCAAGCCGACAAAGAGGTATATAAGATTATTGATAGCAAATGGCAGAATAGCTTCGGTGCAAAAGTCAATTACAGAATCAGTGATGTAAACGCCTCACCCAATGACATCCGCATCGAAAAAGCCGTTCCCGAACTCGTCGGGGCGAAGCCCGCCGTAGCCCGATCGGCCGGCTTATCTCTCGCGCAGGCCGTTACTCTGGCCACCGCACATAATCGAGATTATCAAAGCCAAAAAGAAGCACTTTACTTAACAGCACTCGACTTAACGCTGGCTCGACATCAGTTCGCCCGGCAATGGTTCGGCACTATCGATGCCAGTTATGCCAGAAACAGCACCGATGAAAGTGTCGGTAGCGGTATCGGCGTTGGCTTTGAACAACTATTGGCTGGTGGAGCGCAGATAAGCACCAGCATTGCTATTGATTGGGCCCGCTTTCTCACGGGAGACCCACGAACCTCACTCGTTTCGGTCCTCAGCGCAAGTGTTGTGCAACCACTGCTGAGAGGCAGCAGCCGAGAGGTCGTACAGGAAAATCTCACTCAAGCAGAGCGGAATGCCTTATACCAGATACGTTCCTTCAACCGTTATCGCAAAACGTTTGTGGCCTCGATTGTCGACGAGTATTACAGTGTTTTGCAACGAAGAGATGAGGTAATCAATGCCAAGAGTAATTACGATATGCAGGTTGAATCAAAACGACGCCTGGACATGTACGCTGAGGCCGGTCGCGTAAACCGTTTCGATGTGGATGAAGCGGAACAGAGTATGCTCAGGGCGGAAAATAGCTGGGTGGCAGCCCGGCAGAGGTACGAACAGGCAGTCGATGAATTTAAGATACGGCTATCTTTGCCAACCGACGCCGACGTAAAGTTGGACCCGAATGAGTTGGAGGCCTTAAAAAACGTTGGGATAAGCAACCCCAACTATACATTGGATGCAGCCGTTGAAACAGCATTAGCTCGACGTCTGGATTTAGCTAATAGCGCTGATAGGGTCGATGACGCTGAACGCAAAGTGATGGTGGCTGCCGATAATCTTGGTGCGGAGCTGAATCTGACCGGCAGCGCCAGTGTGGGCTCGACAGAAAGTACAAAATTCACAAGATTGCAGTTTCATAACGGAACCTATGGACTGGGCCTTGAAGCTGATTTGCCCTTTGATAGAAAAGCCGAGCGTAACGCCTATCGTGAAGCGCTGATAGCATTTACACAGCAGCAGCGGACATATCAAAACGACGTTGACAGTGTTAAATTGGAGGTACGCGATGCATATCGTCGTCTGCGTGAACAAACGGAGTCATACCGTATTCAAAAATTAAGTTTAGAATTAGCCCAGAAACGAGTAAAGAGTAATGAAATGTTATTAGACGCCGGCCGAATAACAGTGCGACTTTTGCTGGATTCGCAGAATGCTTTAGTAGATGCCCAGAATAATTATACAAGAGCGCTGGTAAACCACACCGTTACAAAACTGAACTTTTTCAGCGATATTGGTGTACTACAGGTTAGGCCGGATGGTATGTGGGAGCAAAGAACACAATGACAGACAACAATAACAAGCAAAATGAAAAGGAGTTTATAAATAAGCTTCGGGATTTGCTGCGTATGATCGCCGGCTCCAGGCGGTTGACCATTATTGTGGTCCTGGCGGCAATAATTCTATTAGTGTTGTTGATATCGATGAAGGTAGCAAGGCCGTCAGGTTCCAAGGCAAGCTTAAGCACATTCACCGTTAGGCGGGATGATTTAGCCATCACTGTTACTGAAAGCGGCAGTATCAAGGCTCGCAATTCAATAGACATTAAATCTGAGCTCGAAGGGCAGGCAACGATAATAAGCATCGTTCCTGAAGGTACTTATATTACGCAAAAAGATGTAGATAATAGCAAAGTGCTCGTGGAGCTGGATTCTTCGGATTTGACTGAACAGCTCGCACAAAGAGAAATTGACTTTGCCGGTGCCGAGGCAAGCTATGCTGAGGCAAAGGAAAATTTCGACATTCAGCTAAAACAAAATGAGAGCGATATTACCGCTGCTGAGCTGAAGGTAAAGTTTACCCTGATGGACTTTAAAAAATACCTTGGTGAAATCGTCGCAAACAAGTTTATCAAAGATAAAAATCCGGTGCAAAATCCGACAGATGACATAGCATCGCTTCTTGAGGACCCCAATCTGGGTGGAGCAGCTTTGCAAAAGCTAAACGAATTAATGGACAGTATCAAGCTGGCTGAAAGCAGGCTCGAAAGGGCGGCTGATACATTGAGCTGGACGCGAAAGCTCCGCGAGAAAGAATACGTCTCCGACACTGAGCTGAGGGCAGATGAGCTGGATGTTCAAAGCCTCAAGATACAAAAAGAACAGGCTAACATGAATCTGGAGTTATTTAAGCTTTACGACTTTCCCAAACAGGTTGAACAGCTCCTGAGCGACTACAGAGAGGCAGGGCGTGAGCTTGTGCGAACTCAGGCCCGTGCCCGCTCGAAGCTGGCACAGGCCGACGCCATGCTAAAAAGCGCCAAATCAAGGTTTCAATTGCAAAAAGACCGCCTGGACAAGCTCAAAAAACAGATTGACGCATGTGTAATCAGAGCACCGGCGCTAGGTTTGGTAGTGTATGGTTCAAGCGGTGATTTTTGGAGACGCAGGGATAGACCTATCGAGGAAGGTGGAACGGTTTATGAGCGTCAGACGATTATAGAACTGCCTGATACTTCGGAAATGATCACGGAAATTGGTGTCCACGAGTCCTCTGTTGACAAAGTTAGCCTTGGTCAGACTGCAAAGATTGTTATTGATGCTTTCCCCGATAAAACCTTCCACGGCGAAGTGCTTAAGGTTGCACCCTTGCCTGACCCTCAACGTGGCTGGCTAAGTCCCGACCTTAAGGTCTACAATACGCAAGTTAGCATAGAAGGTTCCTTCGACTTCCTCAAGCCGGGAATGTCAGCCAAGGTCGAGATTCTCGTCGAGCAGTTAGACGATGTCATAATCGTGCCCGTTCAGGTAGTGGCAAATCGCGAGGGTAAAAAAGTCTGCTACTGTTTGACATCGGGAGGTATCGAACAATGCGAGGTACAAACAGGGTCTTTTAACGATACGTTTGTCCAAATTACCGATGGTCTACAAGCCGGCGAAGAAGTTCTTATGAATCCTCCACGATTGACCGAACCGACTGCCGTGGCACAGATGAAAAAAGACCTAAAGCAATCTGAAGAGACTAAAAGTGAGCCAAAGCCAGAGCGTGCAGAGAAGAATCAGGCTGGAGACAAAGAGCCCAAGGCCGGTCCCGGCGGGATGGAACAATTCCAAAATCTATCTGAAGAAGAAAAGGCCAAATTAAGAAAACGCTTCGAGAATATGTCTGATGAAGATAAGAAAAAACTTATGACCGAAATGCACAAAAAATTTAACCAGCAAGGTCAGACAAAGCAAGATCGAATAAGAGAGTGAGCCGGCAATGCAACAGCCCCTCAGCAAAAATCCTGAGGTCAAAAATGATACACCTGTCCTGGTAATTGAGCAGTTGCATAAAAGTTATCAGCTTGGTGCCGTCCAACTGCAGGTCCTACGTGGCATCGACCTGACTATAAAGGCCGGCGAATTTGTGGCTATAATGGGTCCAAGCGGCTCTGGCAAATCCACGCTGCTTAATATGATTGGCTGTCTCGACCGACCTACCAGCGGCCGCTATTTTCTTGGCGGTAAAGATGTCTCAAGACTCAGCGACGATGAGCTGTCTTTGATAAGAGGCAAACGCATCGGCTTTGTATTTCAATCCTACAACCTCATCGGACAGCTTAATGTCATAGAAAATATAGAGCTTCCTATGTACTATCAGGGTTATTCCGAAGAGAAAAGCGCCGCTCGTGCCAGAGAATTGGCTGTAATGGTCGGTCTTGGTGACCGGTTCAAGCACAGACCCACCGAGCTAAGCGGCGGAGAGCAGCAACGTGTGGCGATCGCCAGGGCGCTGGCGAACGACCCTCTGGTTATATTGGCCGACGAGCCGACCGGAAACCTCGACTCGGAAAGTGGTTCTGATATAATGAACATCCTCGTCGGTTTGCACAGAAAAGGTAAAACCCTTACCATAGTCACACATGATGAGAACGTTGCTGAGCAGGCAGAGCAAACCGTACACCTTCTTGACGGGCGCATAAAATAGCAATAACACAACGACTCCCCGTTTTCACGGGGACGAGGGTGGCAAGTTATGATTCTCTTTCGTCTAAAACGCACACTTAAGTTAGGGATAAAGAGTCTGTGGATGCATCGGCTGCGTTCGACCCTTACAATGTTGGGCGTAATCTTCGGCGTATCTTCGGTGATTGCGATGTTGGCCATAGGTGAAGGTGCCAGTCAACATGCGCAGGAACAAATTGCCCGGCTTGGCAGCCGTAATATTATTATAAAAACAGTGGAACCTCCTGAGGAACAGGATGCTTCATCACAGGAGCAAAGCATGCATGAATATGGCTTGACCTACTCTGATGCCGAGCGGTTCCGTAATAGCATCCCTGACGTCGAGGTTGTCGTGCCAATTCGTCGTCTTTCCCAACGCGCCTGGTATCGAAATCGCAAGGTAGCCATAGAGGTCATCGGTACTGTGCCGTGGTATCCCGAGATGGCATCGATACAGCTAAAGCTGGGACGCTTCCTCAGCAGCATCGATATGCACTACAAGCAAAGCGTTTGTGTTGTCGATGAGAAAGTAGTCAGAGAGCTTTTTGCCTTTGACGACCCGTTAGGAAAAGATTTGAAGATAGCCAGCGATTACTACCGTGTCGCCGGTATTGTCAGCAAACAGGATGCTGGCTCAGCAGCGAATACCTTTAACAACGAGGTTCCTGTAGCGTCGAGTCAGGGTGGCGCAAACGTAGGTAACGTCTATATCCCTCTTACTACGGTTAAGGACCGTTTCGGTGAGATATCAATACAGTTCAGCGGAAGCAGCGGACAAAATATTGAAAAAGTTGAGCTGCAGGAAATCATCGTAAAAGTCAGCTCAATGGAAAACGTGCTGCCAACACGCAATATTGTGGATACACTTTTGGGACGATTCCACAAAAAAAATGATTACCAGGTAATTGTTCCTCTGGAGTTGCTGCGCCAGGCAGAACGTACCAAACTGATTTTCAGTATTGTGCTCGGCTCAATCGCTGCAATTTCACTATTGGTCGGCGGCATAGGAATTATGAACATTATGCTCGCCACCGTCAGTGAGCGAACACGCGAGATTGGCATCCGTCGTGCACTTGGCGCCAGAAAACGAGATATTATCATTCAATTCCTCTCAGAAACTTTGCTTTTAACTCTTGCTGGAGGCATCCTCGGCATAATCCTGGGTTCTTTTATACCGTTTCTGGTAACTCATTTTGGTCGTATGCCCACGGTGATTACGGGTAGTTCCCTAATTTTGGCCTTTGGAATCAGTGCTGCAGTTGGTATAACCTTTGGCTTATATCCTGCCTATCGTGCCGCCAATATGGACCCCATCCAGTCACTTCGTCACGAATAAATAATATCAGTTCGACTGTCCTGAGATCACTGCCGAAGGGCAACAAACGGATCTGCGATTGTTGCAGAAAAGACTTGCAATTATCAAAATAGCTGATTAGAATACAGAATTAGTGTTTGATTTGTTTTTTTGACAGGATGTACAGGATAAAACGAGATAGATTCAAAGAAATCCAGTTAATCCTGTCTAAAATAAGTACACAGACGATAAAGAAAGGATTTGTCCGAAGAATGCTGACTAAACAGGAAAAAGAGAATATTATCCACGATTTTGAGACGCACGAAGCGGATACTGGCTCGCCTGAGGTGCAGATTGCAATATTGACAAAGAGGATTAACGACCTTACCGAGCACCTCAAGATTCATCGCAAAGACCACGCATCCAGGCGTGGTTTATTGAAAATGGTCGGAACCAGATCGGCATTGCTTAAGTATATAAGCAAAAAGAATGTAAAGCGTTATCAAGAAATTATATCCCAGCTCGGCTTGAGAAAGTGAAAATGTGAAGTGCCTAAAGTGACACGAAGTGTCATTGCGAGGAGCTTGCCCCCAAGGGGCGAGCGACGTGGCAATCTCTTTGGTGAGGTTTGAGATTGCTTCGCTTCCTCCTTCGCCAAGGCTACGGAGGACAGGTCGCTCGC
>CAZUPG010000090.1:0-6768 GCA_964622085.1 uncultured Pirellulales bacterium
ACCAGGCCAAAGTGGTTCATCTGAGTATTGGAAGTGACGACCATGCTTATCGAGGACTGAGATTTACGGTTTATGACAGAAATACTTCCGTCACGAAGTCCGGCGAGGGAAAGGCCGAAGTCGAGATATTCGATATCGCGAAAAACCATTCGGCGGCACGGATTATACGTTCAGAAATAAACAGACCCATCTTAGAAGGCGACGTTGTTGCAAATCTAATCTGGGACAGGAGCAAAATAAATGTATTTGCGATTGCCGGCGACTTCGACATTGACAACAATGGAGTTATTGATTTTGAAGCTGTCGATAAAATAAAAGCCCTTATTGAAAAATGGGGCGGTAAAGTTGCTGATGAAATTTCCATCGACACAGACTTTCTTGTTCTCGGCGGGGCACCGAAGGTTTTTAGAGAGCCGACCCATGAAGAAATCGAAATAGACCCGGCAGCAATGCAGAAATACAATGCTTCATTGCAAAGACTCGAACGTTATAAAGAGGCCCAAGGTAGGGCAGAGGCCTTGTGGGTTCCTGTATTTAATTACGAAAGATTTCTCTATTTTATCGGCTACAAAGGAACCGGGGTCTTTTAATCCGACTTGTCGGACGAGTCTGATATCTTTTTAGCGGGTTCAGCACCAATCGAGGCCACAAAAACTTCACCTGTGTATTCAGCCGTGTTTTTTGAAGATGTAAACCCTTTTTTAACCGCGGCAAAAGTTACAGTATAGGTTGCCTTAATCGCTGCTCCAAGTGGCTCACCCCTATCGCAATCCAATCCGGAGGGGATATCAACCGCTAAAATAGGGAGATTCAGGGCATTTATGCTTTCGAACAATTGTTTATACTCATCGCTGAGCCGGCCGCTCAATCCTGTACCAAAAAGGCCGTCAACGAGCATATCAGCATCGAAAGTTTTAGCTTTAACCTGACCTGATATATCATCTTTGAAGTCCAAAAGCTCAATTGGCTGTCCTAATCGTTGTAAAATATCGAGGTTTATCTTTGCATCACCTTTGATTTTATTACGGTCGCCGACAATAATCACAGAAACTTTATAGCCATTGTTTAATAGGTGTCTGGCAATAACGTATCCGTCGCCGCCATTGTTACCCGTCCCGCAGAATATGCATACCTTCGGTTTTTTAACGTTGCTTAATTTTTCTTTAATCAATTCTGCACAGCTTCTGCCTGCGTTTTCCATCAAAACAACGCCGGTTATTCCCAGCGTATCTATCGCCCAGCGGTCAAACGCCCGAACCTCATCTCGGCTCATAACAACACACTTTTTATTCGGCTCATATTTTTCCATAATGACCTATTGTACCCTCCTCCGCGAAGCGGAGAAAGGAGAATTGGTGGGGTAATCCGCCTTCGCAGAGTCTTCGGCGAACAAGAGACCCCACCCTACATTCTACAGAAAATTGGGTTTGATTGGATTTGTTTGGCTTTGTTTTCATTGGCATTGTTCATAGTGCATTGTTCATAGTATTTTGTTCGTAGTTCATTGTAAAATAAGAGGTTACGTTCATTAGAATCCGCCTACGGCGGACAAGATTGGGTTTGTT
The DNA here is from genome assembly GCA_964622085.1 of uncultured Pirellulales bacterium. Classification (GTDB taxonomy): domain Bacteria; phylum Planctomycetota; class Phycisphaerae; order Sedimentisphaerales; family Anaerobacaceae; genus CAZBWE01. The sequence goes on from CAZUPG010000090.1 coordinate 1,566, forward strand.
TTGCATAATTGACTCATAGCTACAAAGGCACATCGGTGCGAATAATCAAGCCACAGAGTTCACAGAGAACACAGAGAAATAATCAATAATTTTGTCATTTTGAGCTTTTTTGTGGCTAAAACGGCCTGATTCTTGGAACTGCTGTTCCGTTGCGTGCGGAGCTCCGCAGCCCCGGGTTCGGGGCCTCCCCCAATTTCGTATATATTATACCAAATTCTGCCTATTTTTCAAGCAGAAAATGCGGTTTTTTTGAATATTTAGGCACAGGACGGCCTAAGAGATTAGCCACTAAGGTCTTGGGCCATAAAATTTTTTTTAACCACGAATGAACACGAATTTGCTGCATTTTCCTTGATTTATAGCCGAATAAAATATATAATTACTATGGCTTTTGGAGGGAGCCAAAGCAACAAGAAATGTTATCAGGATCCCTAATAGCGAAAAGGGTCTGTGTATGAACAACCAGACTCAACAATTAAATGTATTGATTGTGGATGGTGAAGCTGAATCCAAAGTCCTAAATAAATGGGTAGTTATGCGCCGCTATATAGGGGCATTTTTTATTTACATAATCTACTGGATTACGTTGTCTCAGGCTATCAAAAATGCCATTGGCCCTGTGTTGTCCCCTAAAGAAGCAAATGAATTAGTATAAAATGGCGTCATAGACACAGTCTGGGAGTATGGATGGGGCAACCACTACATTTGGTTTCTGATTGTGTTCTGCTTTGTTACTTTTTGTTGTGCTGCTCTGACAGGTGCTACAGCCAAGAAAAATGGACGGATAATTGCAAGTATAGCAAACGTTCCTATGCTCCTTATGATGATTTTACTGTGTTACTTGGAATATAGCAGTAGAACAACCGTTGAAAACCCCCTTACTTGGAAGATTGTACTGCCACTATCAGTCGTTGGTTCAGCTTACTTTGCTTTCCTTGGTGGCACAAAAGGTGAGAACATACAAAAAAAGAATTTCGGTAACAATACAATATTTGGCATTCGACCAATTCACTGGTGGTGGCTTATATTTCCTCTGTCTTTAGCCATTCAAGAACTTATACCAAAAATAATGGCTACATTATTTTTCCTTGTAGGTGGTACGATGATGAAGGAAACAAGATATGGCGTCTTATATTTTCTAATATTTGTAGCAGTTGCGACGTCCATTTATTTTATTATATGGGGATGGTATAAAAGTTTTCATTTGTTATCAGCAAGTTATAAAACAAACTTAAGCAAAGCTAAAATAGCATTAAGAGTCCTCTTTTATTTATTTGGGATACCACTTATTTCTGATATATTTTATATTTTAATTTTCTTTTTAATTGGACTCCCCTTTTAATTGTAGCGGAGAAAATATGAAAAAAATAATTAGGGTAATTGGGAAGACAATGTGGATAGGTGCTGGGCTATTCATGTTTTTATTCTGGTTTCATGCAATGACAGAATGGTTAGGGTGTTTTGGTTCGTTTTTGGCTATACTTATTGCTCCTGGCCTCATCATATTTCCTGTTATTTTTTGGATTGTTGAAGGCGTATTCCCTGTTTTATATTTTGCTATTTGGGGCTTGGGATTAATAGGGATTATAATTTTTAGTTATTGTTCCGAAGACTCATTGTATTTGTAGTGAAGTCTAAACAGCAATAAAACGCTTACCTAAAAAAATAATTGTAGAGATATGAAACAAAACTTATCGGAAAAGAGACCTCATTTAATCCCAGCTATCATTGCAGCCTTAATGTTGCTTGGAGCTTTGGCATCTTGGCCTTACGGTTACTATCAACTTCTCAGGTTTGTTGTTTGTGGTGTTAGTGTATACGTAGCTTTTATGGCTTACAATTGGCAAAAGATTTGGGCAGTCTGGCTGTTTGGTTTTATCGCGCTTTTGTTTAATCCCTTAATTGTGATACACCTATCTAGAGAACTTTGGCAACCAATCGATTTTATCTGTGCAGTATTATTCACTATTGTTGCCTTTGTTTTGAAAAAACCAGAGGAAGAAAAACTAGAAAGCAAATAAACCATGCGCAGGAAAATCTCTTACTGCTTGGATTTGGTGCGTTTGTTTTACGAAAAAAACGCTAAAATGCACGCCGAAAATTAGCTTGTGTTTGGCGAGAAAATGCGGTAAAATTTTGTGAGCAGCTTTGGGAGGAAACATCACAGGGTTAGTCATTGATATTTGTTTTGAGCGGAGTCTAAAGATAAGTAAATTTAGTGATAAAAGGTATTGCCAAGACCTACTATACCTGCTATAATAATGTTGTATGGAAATTTAATTAGAGGTCTAAAATGCTCCAGAATACGTTAACGGCTCGCTCATATAGGTATGCATGCCTTTTCTCGGGCCATACACAGATGGACAGAGAAAGAAAAGTCCGCTTCTATGATAACCTCACCGCACAGGGTGTCGAACTAGGGAATTTTGAACAAAAAGCAAATGAGATAGTTTTAACAAATAGCCCAGCTCCGCCAAACATTCGTCGTATTGTTGTAGGACACTTTCAAGATAAATTTCGACTTTTCGTCTTAGAAGATTTCCCAAACGAAACAATAGAAGTCTTCAAGAGAATTGCAGATGCTGCTTGGAAAGTATTCTCTGATGTCTGGGCTCCACCACCCCAGATGTTTTCTTTGGCAGAAGTCACTCTTCGTTATACAGCAGCAGCGGAGGGTGGTAATGCTAAAGAATTTCTCCTAAAAAACTGTGTTAAAATACCACAGACGTCTTTAAGCTCCCTTAAACGTCCATTAGATGGCATTGGTCTTAGGCTTGTAAGTCCTCTTATAGTTGCTCCGAAGGAGAACCTTCCTTTATCAAACGCTGATTTCAATTTGAGCATTGAGACTTTGTTGGATGACCCAAGTCGTTTATATATACAGGTGACAACAATATGGCCTTCAACGCCGCTTCCAACGGCTCGAGGACCAAGAGATGATATGCCGGGGTTACCTGTCTTCCTAAACCCAGAATGCCGAGAACCCAGTTGGTATTTAGAACAAGCTGAAAATTTTGTGAAAAAGCAGGTTGTTAGTTTTCTGCTCAAAGCAAAAACAAATGGGAAATAGACTTATGAAAGATATGATAAAAGAGATAGAAATTTCTGGTAACGAGCGATTGATCCCTGACCAAGGGTTTCTTCGTCGTATGCAAAAAACCAGTTATTTAACTGCAACAGAGGAGAACAGCCAACAACTTAATGAACGTGACTCTTATACTACTCGGATAAATCGTCTGCAGCGAGGATTAATCTTCATCTTGCCTCTTACACCTGACCCTGCTGAAGAGTTTGAGATTGCACCAGAGCAAGAAATAGACAACGACTGGGCCACAATTGCTAAACTGTCAAGGGAGCGGTGGTCTAAGGAGAATCCATATTGAATGGTCCTTCGCCTGGAGAGCTATATTGGGCTTACTTCAAATCAGGGGGTCGTAGACCAATCATTATCGTATCTCAGAAAAGATTCAATTTAGGTAAATATGTTGTAGCTGTACCTCTCACTTCTACAAACCTCAAGAAAAGATGGAATCTCCCAAATTGCGTTCCATTCAAAGCAGATTCATTTGGCCTTAAAAAAGATTGTGTAGCTCAATGTGAAGCTATTACATTTATCGAGAAAGAATTTGTTATTTTAAATACCGGACCAATTGGAACGCTCGATGGCGAAAAATGGCGCTTGTTAGTGCATGCGATCGGATATGTTATTTGTGCAGTATGTGAGCCTGAATAATTCTGTAGTCTTGAGTCCGTGTCAATCTGTGTCAAAAAAGACAGTGTCAATTTACGTCAAATTCGAGAACGAATGACCCCTGTTAAACGAATTCTGAGAGTTTTTCCTTTCTAATTTTCAATTTTTTTCGTATTCTATGGAGCTATGAAAATATTGTTGACAAATGATGATGGGATTTTTGCTCCCGGCTTAGCTGCGATTTATAAAGAGTTAGTCAAAATGGGTGATGTTTCGGTAGTTGCGCCGTCAGACAGCCGGTCAGGCGCCAGCCATAGCATTACTTACTCTCGCCCATTGGTATGTAATAAAGTGGATATCGATGGCCGATTTACCGGCTAGAGTGTGCAGGGCTCGCCTGCTGATTGTGTAAAACTGGCAGTGATGCAGCTATATAAAGGCCCAATAGATTTGCTCGTAGCAGGTATAAACAACGGCGCAAATGCAGGAATAAACGTCTATTACTCCGGCACGGTCGCTGCAGCAATGGAAGGGGCACTTCTAAAAATACCGGCTGTTGCTATGAGTCTTGCTAACGAGGAACAAATGGATTTTGAAAAAGCAGCGAAATACTGTATGAAAATCCTGAAAAAACTTATGCCGATAGAAAGCGGCGACGTGCTCAATATCAATATACCACAGCTATCAAAAGGCGAGCCAAAAGGCATAAGGGTAGCGCCACAATCAAATAAAGGATTTGATGAGTATTATATCCCACAAAAAAATGAGCAGGGCCAGACCGTATTTCAGTTAGCTGGAGAGCCCAATCATACCGATGAGGAACCTACAGATACAATATCATTAGTAGAAGGTTTTATAACGATAACGGCGCTGGCTCCTGATATGACTAATCACAGCAAAATGCGTGAACTTCAGCAGATAAAATGGTAAGATTGACGGATTAGCCACAGATTACACTGAATTCATTTTCTGCTTTTTACTTTTTAATCAGTGTTCATCTGTGGTTTTTTTCTTCACTGTTATCAGTTGGGTTCTGTGCACCGGTTCAATCCTGCAAGTAAGGTACCCGCTGCATTAAATCCAGAGCGCCAAACTTGTCATTGGCAAACTCGAATAAACCTTCAAGGCCGGTTACGGTGAAGATGTTTCTGACCTGGGTAGAAACGCTGCATAATACAAGCTGATGTCCCAAGCCGCTTAGCAGCTCCTTCAATATCATCAGATTGCAGACGCTTGCAGAGGTCAGAATTTTTACTTTGGAAAAATCAATCACCACATCATGGTCGGTGCTGTTGCTGGCGATTCCGTTGATTCTTTCAAGCTCATTACTCATATGCGGTTGTTTAGGCAGAGTAACGAAAAGAACACCCTCTGGCAAATTTTTAATCCCCATTTCCTCCACCACATTTAAGACAACATTGTGTTCATTGATTTCAGATATATTATCGGAGTGATTTGCGCACAGAAGCAAATACTTAAATAAAGTATACTACAAAAACTGTAAAATCCAAA
>CAZUPG010000091.1:0-6670 GCA_964622085.1 uncultured Pirellulales bacterium
ATGGGTAAATCACCATTGCCATAGCCAGGAAAACTTCGAAAAGGTTCTGAAAAGGAACGTGGCGAACGTGATACCAGCGATAACCAAAAGATGCGGCTGCGATGATAAAGCCGACCAGATAAAGAATCTGAGCGGCCTTTTTTCTGCCCGCAATACGGGCTACAAAGGCGAAAAAGTAAGCAGCCATCGTCAGGTAAATTAACAGACCCTGATATGTATACTTTATTGCCATTTCGATTTTATTTTTCTGTGTTTGATTTTAATCTGTTGACTACGTGTCTGAGCCAGAAGTGCCAGATTACACCAAGGCAAAGCATCCAATAGCCGGCATATACGCAATACAGACCCGAATCAGACGTTACTGAAAGAATAGTATATTTGCCCTCTTCGGAGTCGTACGAATGCTGGTAAAAATGGTATCCGCCATAGTGCAGCGGATGATTTACTTCAATTACTTTATTTATTACTTCCTTGTCATTTTTTATGACCGCTACTTCACTTAAGAAATCCCGTATCACCTGAGGGACCTGCGATACATAACGCAGTTGTAGTGTATCTTCACCCCGCTCGAAGTATGGAAAACGCTCGAAGACATAACGCGTATATTTACTGCCATCAGGCCGTTGGATTTCGACTCGCACAGCCGGGTTGACCCCGGCTCCTTCTTCATCCGTCACAACTCTTTCTCCATTTAGCATGCGTATCTTGAGATTTCTGAAGGTACGTAAAACAGTGATTTGGCCTTTTTCAGGCCCAAGAGATGCCATCTGCCCAGCTTCAGCAGGAATCTGCAATTGCTGCTTATCCGCCATTTTAATATTCAGTAGTGGGGTCGGTGGTCTATCCGGCTGATAGTACTCAAGACGAAAATCCTTAAGCTCGATAGTAAAGGGCAGCTCACCTAATCTCAGAGTGAAGTCCTTTGCAAATAAACGATTTTCTGCAAATCCTTCTTCAATAACCATATATCCCTCAGGAATCTTGTGGTTGCCGAGGAGTCTAAAGGCTAGCTGATGTCCCGATTCCGAGCTCCACATCGCTCCAGCCAGAGTTAGTAAGCAGCCGGCGTGAATCATAAACACCCCTGGCCTGCGCAGCAGACTTCGGAATCTCAGAATGCCAATTATTATGAGAATGAAAAAACCGGAAAAGTAGAGCTGAAGAGCAATCGTGTTAAAGAGCAACTTAGCTTTTTCAGCCCCGTAAAAAGCCCCCAGGACAGATAGAAATGCGAGTATCCCAATGGCTGCCAGAGCCAGCCACATTATACTTCGAGCAACTTTGCTCACTTTGCATCCATTTCCTAAAGTGTACTGGATACTCGACGAGTATCAAGAATCGAGCACTTTGGCGCACGGGTAAATTAAAGACCGGAGAGGGCGGGATTCGAACCCGCGGTACGGGCTTATACCCATACGACGGTTTAGCAAACCGTTGCCTTCAGCCACTCGGCCACCTCTCCAAGTCATTGGGTTAGTTTAGCGGGCGCGGCGACATAATACAAGTGTATAAAAAAACGGCTGGCGATTTTGTCGCCAGCCGTGGTATTTGAAAAATCCCATTCGACGCAATATGTTTGCTTAGTTAAGCCAGTTTTCACAGAAGACCTTCAGGTCGAGTTCGTCGATTACGCCATCACTGGTCCCCGATATATCGCAGGCATCGTCCCAGTTGGCATCACCTGGCTCACTACCCCAAGCGGCAGCAAAAATGGTAAAGTCTTTAAAGTTCACAACGCCATCTCTATAGAAATCTCCAACAATGCCAAGTTCGGTTACCAGTTCGATACCTGTTCCGTTAATTGGGTCGAGGTTTCGGCTGTATTTTTTGTCGGTTGCGTTGTTCCAGTGTTCGTGCACACCCAGACTTTCGGTAAGACCGCCATCGTTGTTGGGGTCATAATTTGTCCCGGAACAAGGGTCGGGTATAAGAGCCGCCTCGTGCAGATAATCGTCTGTACCGGAATACTGAGGGTACCCATTAATGGTGCCGACGGCGCCATCCCATTCATTGTCCATAAAGTCAAAGGCTACCGAGTCGGCTGCGACTTGGTCTTGTGACAGGAAAATACTGCTTGGCCAATCACCGTCGAATGGTGACATATTCCATTTGATTGGCTGGGAATCCCAGCTTCGACCGGAGTAGAGGCCGTCAATCAAGGACAGTATCGTTTTGCCGCCCAGTTTTGGATGTCCCATTAGGTCAACATTCGCCCTGTAGTATCCCATCCCGGGTGTAGAATACGGAGAGCCATCAGCGTTATACGGTCTGCTGTGGTGCATATTATAATAGCCCGAGGCGTTTGGATTTCTTTTCAAAGAGCCATAATGGTTTTTGCCGGAGACTGTGATTCCGGAACTGTTGTGACTTTTAAGGACTGGGAAATTTATGAAGTAATCCGCTTGGGCAAAATGCGTTGGAATATAGTCCTGATTTGTAACGCTGCTCCAGTGGTCGTCACAGGGGTCACTCCAATCGAATGGGGCACTGGTGTCCATGGTAATAGTCGTTCTGCCGGAGCCGGGGTAGCCGCCGACTGTCAAATAGACGACTCCCGGACATTCATCTTCGACCATATCATACCAGTGATTGGGCATAACCCTGCCCGGGTCGCCTATGCTTATGTTACTGGGGCTGACGCCTGCGACATCGATTAGTTGTTTGAGAAGGGCTGTGGCAAGCTGCGGCGAATCGTCTATTTGGTCGAGATACCAGAAGGGTTTATTCATAGTGCTGGTATTGTCACTCAACACGAAATTGATTTTTATTGCTATTTTTTCGCCCGCCGTGTAGCCAACATACCCTTTGCCCTTTTGCTGATTGAAGTTTTTGAATATTGCATCCCACGCTGCGGCATCGCTGCTTCTGCCGGTCAAGGCCCGAAGCGCCTTCGAGAGCATTTCACTCACAACTACTGGGTCGGTGCAGGTGTCGGAATGCCAGCGGGGTTCTCCAGAACCGGGGCCATCCCAATCTGTTGCATTGGCATCGTGTATCCACGCAACACGTCCTGGGTAAATACCTTTGCCTTCGCCCAGCGGGCTGTTGGGTACGATTGGCTCGTGGGCATAAGCCGGATTCTCATTTGTGCTGCTCATAGCCACCCAGATGAAACCAATACTGATAACTATGCATACAACCGCCAGAGCGTAACGTGTCTTGGTCAGGTACTTCTTTGCCTTGCGGAATGCAACAACCGAGCCAATCAAACCCACAAGCCAGATTATAAAGCTCGATGCCAACGGGAATGCTACACGCTGGCATGGGTACGTGGCTCTTGATGGCTTCGGTATTACTCGTACCAGGAACCATATAAGGGCCAATAGCCCCGTGATAGGGAATATAAATCGCAGCCAATAACGGCTTTTACGGAGTGAGGAATGTTTCTTTGTCTTCTGACAAGCTGGATGGTCATCTTTTCTTTGTACGGTTGGCATTTTGACTAACCTCCTTTATCCTTGTACTTGAAATTCTGCCTTTCTGTATTAATAAATAATATCACCACTACACAGTTTTTCAATGTCCCTTGCTACAATTTCGGTAATGATTTGCTCTTGCTCAAATGTAGCCGGCTTTAACCGTTCAGCGGCATAACCGATTGACTCAAGCTCGCGTTGCCGGCCTGGAGCTTTTCTTCTTATTGCAGTGATTTTTCGTTGTTCGGCCAAAATTTCTTCAGCAAGGTCAAACTTTGGGATATCACTGTTTTGCTTAACGTTTGTGTGTTTTTTGGCTGATATTGAGTTTTTTCCCGAATTGCTTTTTGAGGTTCCTGGTATTATGTCCTTGGCGCGCAGTATACGGTCTTTGGTTTGTTTTGTATCAGAATGATTTTTTTCGTTACTATCGGGCTTACTCAACGTCATAACCTCCTCTAATATGCATTTATTTTAATAGAAAAGCATCGATTAATCAAGGACAAAAAGAGCTATTATCTACAATTATCAATATATAACCGGTATTTCTTTTGTTTTTGCAGGGTTATCATGTGTTTTTTTGCTCGAGAAAGGCCTCTAAGATTTCTGCAGCTGCGATGGCGTCAAGATGCTTTTTTCTTTTTTTGTCTTCCTGTCTCGGCGTGGCCGAGCCACGACGGGCGGAACCCCGGCTGGGCCTCGATCTACGGCGGGCTTCGTCCCGGCGAGTCCGCTCTGACGAGCCGGTAAACTCAGCAGAAGCCAGCTTCTCTTCTGCGCCGAAGGTGCTTAAGCGTTCATCCTGTAAGTGAACAGGTATATCAAGATTCTCTTTTAGCTGCTTAGCGAACTTCAACACAAGTTTTGCTTGAGCACCTTCGGAGTTGTCCATATTCAAAGGCAGCCCCAGCACGATGGCCCCAATGTTTTCGGCTTCGACTATATCTGCAATCTTTTTTATTAGCTCTTTTTGGCCCTCGATTACAGCGAAGGGCGAAGCGATGGTCTCTGATGAGTCACATATCGCCAATCCCGTGCGTTTAGTGCCATGATCTATTGCCAGGTATCTCATTTTTTGCCAGTTCAAAATTAGTTAGACGGGATACCCGCTTACGCAGGCACAAGTTTACAGGATAAAATTTCAGCCACGAAGACACAAAGTCACAAAAAGGATAAAAGTGAGCTAAATTGAGGCGCAACGTCATTGCGAGCGAAGCGAAGCAATCTCAAACCTCAGCAAGGAGATTGCCACGTCGCTGCGCTCCTCGCAATGACACTTCGTGTCACTTTAGGCACTTCACATTTTTTAGTGCCTTTGTGGCAAAAACTAAACTAAAAGGAAATCTTGTTAATCCCATCCAAAAAAACAAAAAATCTGTCACAGAAATTTTTCGCCGCCATGCTGTTTTATTAACTCGAGCAGCTCCTTTAACTTCTGGGCTTGGTCTGCGTGACATACCAGTGTGGCATCTGGGCTGTGAGCCACGACTATATTTTCCAGGCCAATAGCGGCGATTAGATGACCTGTATCTTCGGTTACAAAGATGGAATTTTTGCAGCCAAGCAGCTCGCTTGTGCCGGCTACGACAATGTTGTTGTCCTTATCAGAACTGATAATATCGGCTAATGCTGCAAAAGAGCCCATATCGAGCCAGCGACAATCCAGCTGTATCGCGAAAACATCCTTGGCCTTTTCCATAACGGCAAAGTCAATACTGATTTTCGGCAATTTAATAAATTGCTCTTTAAGAGTTTGCTGCTGACCCGGCCCGGCCCAGGATGTTTTGATTTGTTGGAAAGGTTCGGTAGATTCCGGCAAAAATTTTGCCAAATTGTCCAGAATTGTCCTGGCCTTCCAGACGAACATTCCGGAATTCCATAAGTATTCGCCGGTTGCGAGATATTCTTTTGCGGTTTTTTCGTCCGGTTTTTCCTTGAAGGCCTCCACGGAGTATATTGTGTTTTTACAATCAGGGTACTTTTGGGAAGTGGCGCATTTAATATAACCAAGCTGAGTGCTTGGGAAGGTCGGCTTGACGCCGAAAGTAAGCAGGTTGTCCGGATTATTGTTGACAAATACCAGAGCGTCTTTGAGGGCCTGCTGCAGTACCTCAGGCGGTTCTATCAGCTGGTCAGCGGTAACGACCGCCGTTGTCGCCTCGGGGTCGTATTTGGTCAGGATTGTTGCCGCCAATCCGATGGCACCGGCGGTGTCACGGACAGCGGGTTCTGCGATGACGTTATCGTAGGGCAGCTCCGACAGATTCTCACGGACAAGGTCTGCATAGCCGGCGTTGGTGAAAGTAATTATGTTTCTTGTGTCGAATATCGGACGCAGACGCTCGAAACAACATCGAAGAAGTGTCTGGCCATCGAGGAGCTTTAAGACCTGTTTGGGACGTTTTTGTCGGCTTAGCGGCCACAATCTTTTTCCTGTCCCGCCCGCCATTATCACTGCGTAGTTCATTGCCAGAGCCTCTAATCTGCCGCTGCCTAAAGTGTAAAATGTCTAAAGTTTGAAGTGCCTAAAGTGTTTTAGTTAATTGGTTAATTGGTTAATTGGTTAATTGGTTGATTAGTTAATTGGTAGCTAATTCTCTAATTCACTAATCACTAATCAACTGTTTCTACTTTAGCTCACTTTAGCGGGCATAACAAAGTATATTAAACCAGAAACTCGTTGTCAACTTCGGTTAGGGACCGGATTTGCTGTCCTAATTCTTTATAATCTTCTCCAGGCTTGCCCATAAGTGCAAAGGTTGCTTCCTTGCCTAATTCAACGGCTGGCTGGTCATAAGGATTAATGCCGAATAATGCGCCGGTGAGAGAAGCTGTTACCTCAAACAAATATATAAACTGGCCAACTGTATAAGCATTGATTTCAGGAAAGACGACCGTAAGGCAGGGACGATTGCTGCCCAGAAGTGCATACTCGGTTGCCTTCTTTTCGCTATTAAACAGTACGCTCAAATTCTTATTAGCTAAATAATCAAGCTCAGGTGCACAACTGGGGGCAGGGCCGATTTTAATGTCTTTGTTAAAATTTTCGACCTGAAGGAAAGTAAACAGTTTATCATTAGGTCCTTCACGGTACAACTGCACCTGGCTATGCTGGTCGGTTGTCCCAAGCGCTTTTACGGGCGTAGGACTAATATGGACTTCGCTGCCTCTGAGGTCTTCTGCCTTACCTAGACTTTCCGCCCAGAGCTGGCGATACCAGTCTGCCAAATCCTTCAAATGGTAGCTATATGGCA
>CAZUPG010000092.1:0-6586 GCA_964622085.1 uncultured Pirellulales bacterium
AACCTGAGAAGTCGCTCTGCAGACGGATAAAGAAGACCGGCGGAAGAAATTATCAGGGTGTTATTACCACGAGGCACAGAGGTGGCGGGATGCACAACGATTACGTCGATAACCTGACAGTAGCTAATTGCACCTTTAGCGATAATAAAGCGCGTTATGATGGCGGTGCAATATATAATTATGAAAGCGACCTGGAGGTGACTAACTGCGTTTTTAGCGGCAATAAGACCGGCGATGACGGTGGTGGAATCTACAGCAGCAATACCGATGCGGTTTTAATTAGCTGTACCTTCACCGACAACCAGGCCAGCAATAGAGGCGGCGGAATATATAATTACAAAAGCGGTTCGCAGGTAATCGATTGTCTCTTTAGTGGAAATCACGCTGACGATAATGGTGGTGCCGTCCATAACGGCTATAAAGCAGTAAAGCTGATTAACTGCGTCTTTGCAGGCAACTCGGCGATAGGCGATGCTGGTGGCATCTACAATACCTATTCTTCATCTACCATAACCAACTGTGTCGTGTGGGATAATGGCGAGGCGATTTATAACAAAAGCTGTAATCCCCACATTTTCTACAGTGATATTGAAGGTTGCGGCGGCAGCGGCGCTGGCTGGGACCCTAATTACGGCAGCGATGAAGGCAATAATATCGATATTGACCCATGCTTTGTAGATGTCAATAATCCAGTGGGAGATGATGGCGTATTTGGTACGGCTGATGATGGCCTAGCTTTGTGGTTTGATAGCCTCTGCATCGATGCTGGTAACAATTACGCTATACCACGCGAGATTATCACAGATATAAAAGGCGATGCCCGCTTTAATGGGCCTGCTGATATGGGGGCTTATGAATTTGGTAATCTCAATATGAATTTAGACTCGGACAGCGATGATATGCCGGATTGGTTCGAGTATAGATATGAGCTTGACCCCTGCGACCCCAACGATGCAGCAGGTGACATCGATGAGGATGCTCTGACTAACGTTGGCGAATTCAAAAATAATTGCGACCCTATATTTTTCGATACCGATGGTGACTTACTTGCCGATGGCTGGGAAGCCGAATACGGCCTTGAGCCGTTGGTTTCGGCTGTTATAGATATCAATGATGGCAATAATATATATGCAGATTCCGATAGCGATGGCCTGGATACATTACAGGAGGTCATCTACGGCACACATCCGAAAAATCCTGATACTGATGGTGACACAACAAATGACGGCACCGAAGTAAGCTGGGGCGGCTTACCAGCCGATGCTGGTGATGGTGGGGTCGCACCATCAGCGAGCGAGATTGTCGAACTTAAACTTACCGTTGGTGATTGGAGTGATAGCCGGTCGGAGCGTTATGACCTTATAGCTGGGCCGGTAGTGCATCAGGCGCCGCAGTTTGGCGTAGTAACAAGTGCTGTTTACAATCAGTTTCGTGCCGGCGGGCGGTATGAGATAAGGATTGTGCATCGCGGGACCAGCCCGGACAGGTGGTTTTATCCGAATGCCGATTATGATTACGAGGCTCATATTGAGGATGTGAGTTTGCCGGAGGGCGTTGTAATGCAGATAGACGACCCGGACGGCATTTTGGGCACCCACGGCGAGCCCAACACGCCGACAGGAATATTTGACGCCGAAGGCAAAAAAGCATATGTGAACCTAATAAAGGTAGATATGACAGCCAATGACCTTGATGGCACTGTTGCTGAGCAGAACGAACAAGATCCAGGTGCATTTGTTCATTTCAATCTGGATAATGACGACAGTAGTGATAACACTGTTGGGGCTCCGAAGCATCCTGGAGCGGATTATTTGGGAACAACTGATTCTGTTACTGGTGAGGACGACCTGAAGTCATTAACCATGTCATTAACGCCTTTGCCTGATTCGGGTTCAGTTGTTCTGAGTATCCAGATCAATACGAAGATCTGGAAAAACGCCACCAAGGGGTCATCTAATATAGTACTTGCCAGCGGCAGTAAAACCTGGGATCTATCCAATCCAAATCAGCGAGACGAGTTTCAAGCTCTCTGTTCGAGTTTGTGGGTTGAGGGGGTCGGTACTGGCTCAGGGAGCATAACGCTTACCTATGATGTCGGTTCTGACACAATTAAATACACATTTATAGCAGCTGATTGTGGCGACCAGCCGAAAACAGAAGACGAACATTATCCAGGTGCAGGAGAGTCACAACGAACTGCTTTTGAGAATGCTTTTCCCAACTTAAAGCAGTGCGAATGGAGTATAACACATAATACAGTAACGGATGGCTATAACTGCATTGCTTGGTCGGTGCTTATCACCAGTGAATGGATTTGGTGGCAAGTTGACCAAGATTATGGTGACAATGATGGTGTAATTGAAGTTTCTGATTTTGATGCTTTCTATGATGACAAAGGATATCAGATTGCAGCAGGCCCTAGTGATGCAACAATTATACTTTACAAGTCCCCGGGAGCGCAAGTACCTGATAATCCTGATGGCATTACACATGCAGCAAGGAAGCGAAATTGCTCCTGTGGAGCGGGTAAATGGATTATGTTTGAGAGTAAGTGTGGAAGCTGGGAGAGAGTTGAACATAAGTATGGCCAGTTGAACGGTAGCAGTTATGGGACACCGTTCAGGTATTATAAGCTTAAATAGGCCAAAGAGGTCGAAGGAATCAAAATGAAAAGAGAAAAATCAATATGTGTAACTTGTTGTTTCTTTTTGTTTGCTATGCTTGTTTTGGGCTCTATACCAGTATTGGGAACCCCCACAGGTCACCAAAACAGAGATGCGAAAATGGTGTTTGAGTCAAAATATAAAGCATGGCAAGAGCATTGTAAGCAGCCCGAGATTGGGTTGTCTTCATCTATTAAACCCTACATTGACAACGACCCTTATCGTGAGATGGTTCAACTCGGCATTCCGGTGTTACCATATATGATAGAGAAAATAGAGAACGATCCATATGGAGGTGGACGTTTTTTGTGTGCATTGGCTCCACCTAACATGGCGGTTGCGCTCCCAACAATAACCAAGAAGAAATTTCATATTAGAAAAACAGAGCAGCCACCAAGCGAATTCCGGTGGACAGTTGAAGAGTTTCCAGATATGAGGGATATGAGTATTCCCCCTGTCAGGTACAAGTTGTGGCTTCGCTGGTGGAAAGAAGGCCATAAACAAACTCCTCAATGTTTCGAGAACCTTTACAAAGAATGGCAGGAACTTAAGAAACAGAAAAAAGATAAAGATGCAAAGGCTAAATACCAGCAGATGCTTGACCTTGGTATCGCAGCATTGCCTTATATGACCGAAAAGGTAGAGCAAGGGGACACCGAATTAATACCAGCTATATCTGTACTAACAGATGGTAAGGTCAAGAAAGACACGAAACAATCAGAATGCCTCGACTGGTGGAAGAAAAACAGGGAAAAGTGGCTTATCCCTTTCCCTGAGACCAAGATAGAAAACGACCAAAAATCAATAGAAAATAGTCAATAGTTCATTATTATGGGTATTCGAGTTTATAAACCAACAAGCGCCGGACGCAGGAACAGCTCGGTGAACGATTACGCTGAGCTGACGACCGACAAACCTGAGAAGTCACTCTGCAAGCGGATAAAGAAGACCGGCGGAAGAAATTATCAAGGTGTTATTACCACGAGGCACAGAGGTGGCGGGGCAAGAAAAATTTATCGTATTATCGACTTTAAGCGTAATAAAGACGGTGTCCCCGCAAAAGTGGCAACGGTTGAATACGACCCTAACAGGAACTGTTTTATATCGCTGCTGCACTATGTAGACGGCGAAAAAAGATATATATTGGCACCGCTTGGTATAAAGGTCGGAGACCAAGTAGAAAGCGGCGCCTCTTGTGAACCTAAAATTGGCAATGCAATGCCGCTGGGAGCGATACCAGCTGGTATCGAGATTCATAATATCGAGATGACCGCCGGTCAGGGTGGAAAGCTCGTTAGAGGCGCCGGTGGTGCTGCAAAAATTATGGCTAAAGAAGGGAATTGGGTCACTATCGTTCTACCAAGTGGTGAAATGCGAATGCTTCGCAAAGAGTGTCGTGCAACTATTGGCCAGCTCAGTAATCCCGACCACCAGAATATTAAGCTTGGCAAAGCCGGACGAAAACGCCACATGGGGCGAAGACCACATGTAAGAGGCGTGGCGATGAACCCCGTCGCTCACCCGATGGGTGGCGGAGAAGGCCGTCGAGCCGGCGGTAGGCACCCCTGCTCGCCCACCGGCGTACCGGCAAAAGGTGGAAAAACAAGGAACCCAAGGAATCCAAGTAATAAGAGAATTATTCGAAGAGGAAAAACTAAACGGCAAAAACAGTTAGCCCTGTAATTTTGTATTGCGTCCCCTCGACGGCGCTCTGGACAGGCGTGCGTGATGAGTATTGCGTAAAAAGTCAAAATGTCAACTAATACGATTTACGCAATACGATATATGCAATACAATATACGATATACGATATAAGCAATACGAGACACGAAAAAATGGGAAGATCTCTTAAAAAAGGACCATACGTTGATGAGAAGTTGTTTGCGAAGGTGAACAGGCAAGTTGCTTCCGGCTCAAAGGAACCAATAAAGACCTGGATGAGAAGATGCACGATTATCCCGGAGTTCGTTGGGTTCACCTTTTTGGTCCACAACGGCAAGATATTTAACAAGGTTTTTGTTACCGAGGATATGGTGGGACATAAGCTGGGCGAGTTTTCACCTACGAGAACCTTTAGAGGTCATTCGAGCAAGAAAATAAAATAATAAATAATATTTGTGGAGTGTGTCGGTTCATCCGTAAAGCAAGATACGGAATACGAGTTACGAAATATGTTAAGCGCTAATAAGTTAAAAGAGTTTTGCCGGCAGCGACAGATTGGTACGGAGCAGTTGGCCGGTCAGATTGTCAGAGGTGGGTTTGATAAGAAACAGGCGGCATTGGCAATCAAAAACTGGCAAAAGGGCCTTTACAAGCCGAAACCTCGCACAGATGATATTCGTCAGCTTGCGGCGGCTTTGTCAGTCGAGGTAAGTGATTTGGTTGACTGGCGTTCTTCTTATCGCTTTGCACCGATTTCGGCCCGCAAGGCCAGATTAGTTACGCAATTGATAGTCGGCCGGAGTGTCCAGGATGCAATGGATGTCTTAAAGTTCACAAGAAAGCGCGCCGCAACGATAATCGACAAGGTTCTAAGAGCTGCCGTTGCAGACGCTGATGAGCAGCAGGCTGACGTTGGTAGTCTCCACGTGAGTTGTGCCCGTGTTGATGATGCAGGAGTTCGCATTGGTACAAAAAGATGGATGCCGAAAGACAGGGGTAGAGCGAATCCTATCAGCAAAAAGGCCTGTCACATATATATTACGGTTACACAAGCGTGAGAAGATTACGGAAAGTAAAAAAGGAAAGTAAAAACTAAGCACGAGATTATGGGTCAGAAAACATCACCAATAGGTTTTAGAACAGGAATAACGCTTGGCTGGAAAAGCACGTGGTTTGCTTCAAAGGCCGACTACGGTGATTTTCTTGTCGAGGACCAGAAGATTCGTCAGTATGTTGACAGGAAATTCAACCGTAGTATGCCCAAAGGAGCGGTAGCAAAGATTGAGATAGCCAGGACGCGTAACGAAGTAAAGGTCACACTTCGCAGTGCTCGGCCCGGTGTGGTCATCGGTCCCAGAGGCGGTGAAGTTGACAGGTTGCGAGAAGAGCTTGAAGATCTGACAGGCCAAAAGATGACCGTCAATGTTGTTGAGATAAAACAGCCAGACCTCGACGCCACTTTGGTGGCTGAAGCAATTGCCGAGCAATTGAGCAAACGTGCTTCATTTAGACGCACTATGAAGCAGCATTGCGAATCGGCAATGAATGCCGGCGCTAAGGGAGTTAAGATTATCTGTGCCGGACGGCTGGGAGGCGCGGAAATGGCACGCAGGGAAACACAGAAACTTGGTAGTATTCCGCTGCACACACTTGATGCTAACGTAGATTACGCCGTAGCAACATCAAAAACAACTTACGGGGCGATTGGTGTTAAAGTTTGGATTTATAAAGGCAAATTCGGTGAAGAAATTGAGCAAGTCCCGCGTCGTCGACGTCGCCCACCAACAAGACGTATTAACGCGGGGCGCAGAGCAGGTGCTGTGACTAAGGCCGTGCCGGCACAAGACAGCCAAAACGCTACCAAAGTCGATATGGTTGCCCCGCCAACAGAAGCTGATACTAAGCAGCAACCAACTACAGAGCAAAACATCTCTAAAACGGAAAGTGGTTAGAAAAAGAAAACTAAAGTGCTGACCGTTATATGCTTTTTCTAAGGGTCTAAAAGATGGCAACGATGCCGAAAAGAGTAAAATACCGTAAGAGCCAACGCGGCATAATGAAGGGCAACGCCACCAGAGGTAATTTTGTGGCGTTTGGTGAGTACGGTTTGCAGGCACTGGAAAGGAGCTGGATAACCGCCAAGAACATTGAAGCCGGCAGGGTTGCGGCAACTCATTTTCTGCATCGAGAAGGCAAGGTCTATATCAGGATTTTTCCGCATAAGCCGGTAAGCTCCAAGCCCCTGGAAACACGGATGGGCA
>CAZUPG010000093.1:0-6553 GCA_964622085.1 uncultured Pirellulales bacterium
CGATAAAGCCGGCTCCTTTGTAAACAAGAATGTCGCGAATCGGAAGCTCCCAATCCTTGGGTCTGCCCTTTAGAGCCGGGTCATGCGACAAGCTAAGATGGGTCTTGACCATGCACGTACCTAATTTACTGGCTTGTGGGTCGGCTTCAAAGGTCTTTGCCTTCTGAAATGCCTCATCAGTGTAAGTTACACCATTGGCTCCATATACCTGCTTGGCAATAAGCTCAACTCGTTCTCTTAGAGGCGTATCCAAATCATACAAGAACTTAAAGTGGTTCGTTTCGTTACAGGCCTGGATAACTGCTTCTGCCAGCTCTATTGCTCCGTCACCACCCTTGAGCCAGTGCTCTGAAACCGCAGCCAAGGCCCCGTTTTGTTCAGCAATTTTGCGTACAAGCTCAATTTCGGCTTTAGTGTCGGTATGGAAGCTATTTATACAAACCACCGGCCGAACACCACTTTTCCTGACGGTCTCAATATGAGCAACAAGGTTCTCGCAACCCTTTTCAACCAATTCGAGGTTTTCCGTTTTATATTCATTAGCCAGAGGTATGCCCGGCTTCACAGTGGACCCGCCGCCATGCATCTTCAACGCACGAATAGTAGCAACAATAACTACGGCATTGGGAACCAGGCCGGACATACGACACTTTATATTCCAGAATTTCTCAAAGCCAATATCGACTCCGAATCCGCTCTCAGTTACGTGATAATCACCCAATTTCGTCCCGAGCATATCAGCGATAATGGAGCTTTGGCCGACAGAGATATTCGCAAATGGGCCAGCGTGCACAAAGACCGGCTGGCCTTCAATACTCTGCAGCAAATTCGGGTTTATCGCCTTAACCATCCAGGCAGTCATTGCACCATCGACCTCAAGGTCGGCAGTAGTAACCTCGTTACCTTTCTTATCGTAAGCCACAACAATTTTGGCTATCCGCTCTCGCAGGTCTTTTAAATCCTTAGCAACGGCCAAAATGGCCATTACTTCACTGGAGACGGTAATTTGAAAGCCCGAGTCCATCTCATAACCGTCCATTTTCCCACCTCGACCAATCCTGATGTCTCGCAGTGCCTGAGCGCAAAAATCCATCGCCCATAGCATTTGTACCCTTTTGGGGTCGATATCGAGCCTTTTAAGCCCACTTTTGGCCAAACGAGCATCGTCATAGTTTCTCTCGTGCTGCATACGGGAAGTCAGGGCTACCATCGCGAGATTATGAGCATTTGTAATAGAATCAATATCGCCCGTAAGTCGAATGGAAAAGGACGTCAGTGGAATACACTGCGCAAGTCCTCCACCGGCGGCAGAACCCTTGATATTGAAGGTAGGCCCGCCGCTCGGCTGCCTTATCGCCCCGACCGCACGTTTGCCTAATTTACCCAGACCTTCTATCAGGCCGATGGCAGTGGTTGTTTTTCCTTCCCCCAGCGGTGTAGGTGTGATTGCGGTAACATTAATATACTTTGCCGACGGGCCATCTTTCAACCGTGCGTAAGCTTTCTGATAATCTACCTTGGCTAACTTGTGGCCCATAGGTATTAACTCATCATCCTCCAAACCCATCTCACAAGCCAGTTGGCTGACAGGTTTCATCGTTTGCTCGGCTGCTTCTGCAACCTGCCAATCCTTCATCTTTGTTGGGTCAAGCTTCATTCGTAACTCCTTTTTATACGCCTACGGCGTAGCATCTTGTCATTGTAACACGGGCTTCCGGTTCGACAAGCTCACCCCGTTAGAAATTCTACAATGCCCAATCATAATACATCGGGACAAAAAGGGAAGATTTCTGACGGGGCTTACCGCCGAAGGGCCGAATCCAGCCCATGGGAAATAGCCATAGCAAGAAAAACTCGATTTATTAAACTTCTTTCAGCTGCTCCTTGAGAAATATTCGACAGCCCTACCGTCATATGGACAGGAGGGTCACATAGCATCCTTATCTGGTCCATTGCCGCAGTCGGCTCTGGCAGACCGCCTGTTGGGCTATAGCTCTTGACCGGCTTAATGCCGGCATCAATATGCCAAAAAGTAACGATATGATTGAGATAACAATCAGAATTTCGGTGATACTGAAAGCACGACACCCGCCGGCGCAGGGCATAATTTTCATCTTTACCACGTTAGAAAACCCTGCCAAATGTAAGGTGGAAACCTCTGGTGCTTTACTTCTAACGGGGTTTACCTCGATAGAAGTAATCTTTCTAACGGGGCTTATTGTCTTTTGTATTTGCCGATTAGCTGTCCCTGCCCGATGATGTGTCCTTCCATAGCCTTGAGCAACTCACGTTTTCTGACACCAGCGGCCAGGTCAAGCTCCGTATCGAGTGCATAAATCTTAAAGAAGTATCTGTGTGTGCCGCTTGGCGGGCATGGGCCGCCATAGCCAATCCTGCCGAAGTCATTAGTTCCCTGCTTGGCTCCGTTAGGCAAAGTCTTATCTGGCGGAATGTTTTCCTCAAGCCCTCTGGTCTCAGCAGGCAGGCCGAATATGACCCAGTGCACCCACGTTCCCACCGGTGCGTCGGGGTCGTCGGATATAAGAGCGATACTTTTGGTACCCTCGGGGACCGCATCCCACTGCAACGGCGGTGAAATATCCTGGCCGTCGCAGGTATATTTCGGCGGAATCATCCCGCCCTCGGCAAAGGCTGTGCTGGCAATTTCTATTTCCATAGTATTGCCTCCTTTCTTGTCCTGCCGTGTCTTTTTGGCAGCTCGAATTGCCGAATTTGTATCAAGCAATTCGCAGACACACCATAGTAAAGGCCCCTGCCCATGCAGGTCTCCAAGCACTCTCGGTCTTTTAAGATAGTATTCAATACTGCTGCCCTGTCCCGTCCCGGCACATATCTCCCTGAGATTTGCTTCTTTATCAAGGTGTGCACAAAGTGCGTCCCAGGATTTTTGCACAGCGAGACGATATTCGTCACCTTGGAGCCAGCCGTGTTTAACTCCTGCAATCATTGCATAGGTGAACATCGCGGTACACGAACTTTCAGCCCATGAATATTGGTAGTCAATCAGCTGGCGCCACATCCCGTTTTCGGACTGGTATTTCAGAAGGGCCACCATCATCTTAAGATACCCCTCCATAATTTCCTCTCTTTTGGGATGGTCCTGCGGCAGTGATTTAAGAACCTCGGTCAGAGCCGATGCTACCCAGCCGTTCCCGCGTCCCCAAAAGAAAGAAGATTCGAGCTCGTGGAAAAACAAACCGGACGGCTGCTGCAGCTTTTTGAGATACGCGGCAATTTGTATCGCCGCTCTATCTGCATATTTGATTTCGCCTGTCGCCCTGTATGCCTGCATCTGCAGCATGCCAACCATATACATATCGTCAATCCACCACCTCGTTTCACTTGTTAAACCATCCTCTCGGGGCTCTTGCCACTGCCTGTCTGCCAAAAATAAACCCATCTCAAGGAACTTTTTATCATCGGTCTGCATGAAGATTTCTAACGGCAGAATTCCTATAACGCTTTGGTCCACATGCTGCCTGTATGAAATAAGCTTATCTTTATCGAACATGCGGTTCGACCGTCCTGAGCGGCTGTTGTAGTGTTTGTCTAATTCAGCCAGCAGCTCTTTATTGCCGGTAAGCCCCACAAAACGATATGCACTATAAGCTATACATGCCTCGGCGTAGTGAAACCACTTCTTTGAATAAAGCATATAGTCTTTGCGGCCGAGTAAGTTTTCAACCAGACGCACTCCCATTTTTGTCGGAGTCTGGTCCTTTTTGTAATTAATCAACTTTTCGCTCGCCCCGTTAGAAATCTTCCCTTTTTGTCCCGATGTATTAGGATTGGGCATTGTAGAATTTCTAACGGGTCTCGCCGAAGCTGACAAGGCAAAGAAATTAGTGAAAGCAAATAACAGGAGTAAAAAAGCAAAAAAACGTTTTCTGAAATGAGGAACCATATCAAACCTGCCTTATCTCATTCAAACCGTCGGCCTTTCCGCAAGATTACATAAGACTTCGCACGTATTCGATGATACCGCATAGGTGGTCTATTGTCAAAAACAGTGTGGATAAAATCGCAATAACCCACATTACCGGCTTTATATCTCCTGCTTTACGCGATACTATTTTGATAAGAACAAATGAAATAAAACCAAACGCTAATCCCGTACTGATGCTGTAACTTAGAGCAATCATCACCATTATGATAAATGCCGGAAACGCCTCGCCTATATTTGAAAAATCTATCCTCTTAACTTCTTTCATCATAAACAGCCCCACCATAATAAGCGCCGGCGCCGCTGCGTACTCCGGCACTATTTTTACAATCGGCACAAACAACAACGCCAGCAAAAACAATACTCCAGTAACTATTGAGGTCAAACCCGTTCGTCCACCCTGCTCAATACCCGCTGCCGATTCGATATAAGCTGTTGTGGTCGATGTTCCAAACACAGCACCTATCATAGTTGCAATAGCATCTATCCCCAACAGTCTGTCCAGTCCTCTGATTTTTCCCTTTTCATCCACCATATCTGCTTGATGGCAACAAGCCACCAAAGTCCCAACACTGTCAAACATATCCATAAACATCAAGGTAAAGATGCTTCCAAAAAAGCTCCATTTCAAGGCGCCAAATATATTCAACTGCAACGAAACCGCTTTTATATTCAAATGCAATGAGATAACTTTGTCAGGCAGCATAGTTTTTTCGTCAAATATAATCGCTAATGCAGTTGATGCCAGAATCCCGATAACAAGACCGCCGCTTGTCTTTTTCATTTCGAAAAAAATCATTACCAACAAACCTATAAGACCTATCAGAACTGTCTTCGTCAAGGGTCCTGCTGATACAAGTGTGTGCTCATCTCCGACAACCACCCCTAATTTAACCAGACCTATGAAAGTAATAAATAGGCCGATACCGACAGCAATGGCCGATATAAGAGAAGCAGGTATCGCTTCCACAATCTTTTTTCTCAGGCCCACCAGCGTCAGCAGCAAAAACAGCAGTCCGGAAAGAAATACAACGCCAAGCGCAGTCTGCCAGTCCATTTTCCCCGACACTACCAGATATGCAAAAAAAGCGTTAAGCCCCATTCCCGGCGCCATAGCTATCGGCGCTTTCGCAAATACCCCCACGATAAACGTACCAATCGCACTAACTATGCAGGTAACAGCTATCAGGGCCTCCTTGTCCATACCAGTTGAGCTTAGAATCATCGGGTTGGCGAATATGATATACGCCATTGTAAGAAATGTTGTCAGCCCCGCTACAATCTCAATCCTGACACTGCCCTTTTTTTCTCCTGATTGTAAATTGTCGTCGACCATTTTTTGCCTCCCTGCAAATTTTCAGCTATCTTTTTTAACCGCAAGCCAAAAGTGTCGAATCATTATTTATTTTTAATAATCTGTCCATTTTACATTGACATTCACAAAAAACAATGTAAAACAACTTCTTCTCATAACTGGGATTGATCCGCCGTACGTCTGGCGGATTAAAACAAATCCTGATTACTGACCAATCCTTTTTGAGATTTTTTATGTATTCGGATTATATTCGTAATGTGGCGATAATCGCTCATGTTGACCACGGCAAGACAACGCTGGTAAATCAGCTTTTGTACCAGTCCGGAATGTTTCGGACCGAGGAGCTTGACAAGCTGGGCGGCAGCGAGCACGACTTGATTATGGATTCGAATCCTATAGAGCGGGAGCGGGGCATAACGATTTTCAGTAAAAACTGTGCGATTAACTATACCGACTCTCTGGACGATGAATATAAAATCAATATAATCGACACGCCGGGCCACGCTGATTTTGGCGGCGAGGTCGAACGTGTCTTAAAAATGGCCGATGGCGTTCTGCTTCTGGTTGACGCCTTCGAAGGGCCTATGCCGCAGACAAGATTCGTATTGACCAAGGCCCTCGAGCATAAACTAAAACCCATAGTCATAATCAATAAGGTTGACCGTGAAAGCAGCAGGCCGCAGGATGTTGTCAACGAAGTATTCGATTTGTTTGTACAGCTTGGCGCAGAAGATGATGCTCTCGATTTTCCCTGTGTTTATGCATCGGCAAAAGAAGGATGGGCGACAACGGACCTTTCCAAAAAAACCGGAGATATGCAGCTGGTATTCGAGACCATTATAAATAAGGTTCCCGCACCACAGGTTATTCCCGACGCTCCGCTGCAAATACTGGTTACAAGTCTGGAGTACTCGGATTACGTCGGACGAATCGCAATAGGCAGGATCTTTGCAGGCCTGATTACTGAAGGTCAGCCGGTTACCGTGATTGACAAAGAAGGTCTGCATACCCAGCAGAAGGCCATGCAGATTCATCAATTTGACGGTCTTGGCCGAAAACAGGTTCCATCCGCTCAGGCGGGTGATATATGTGCGATATCGGGGCTTGACCCTATTGATATCGGCAGCACAATTGCCTGTGCGGATAATCCTTCGCAGCTTGCGGTCATCTCTGTCGATGAGCCGACGATGTCAATGACATTCAGAGTTAACGATGGGCCTTTCGCCGGCAGAGACGGCAAATATGTTACCAGCAGACAGATTGGCGAAAGACTC
>CAZUPG010000094.1:0-6536 GCA_964622085.1 uncultured Pirellulales bacterium
CCGACCGCGACACCGGCCGCTCGCGCGGCTTCGCGTTCGTGGAGATGTCCAGCGACGAAGAGTGCATGGCAGCCATCGGCGACATGGATGGCTTTGAGATGGACGGTCGGCCCCTGCGGGTCAACGAAGCCCAAGAGCGCCAGGGTGGCGGCGGCGGTGGCGGCGGCGGCGGTGGCTTCCGCAGCGGCCCGCGGCCTGCTGGCGGTGGCGGCCAGGGTGGCTACGGCGGCGGCGGCGGTGGCGGTGGCTACGGCGGCGGCGGTGGTGGCGGCGGCTACGGCGGCGGTGGCGGCACCACAGGCGGTGGCGGCACCACAGGCGGTGGCGGTGGCTACGGTGTCGGCATGGGTGAGGTATTGGCAATGGGTGGTGACTGGATGCGCGGCGTTCGTGCGCGAGACCTGTCCCTGCTTATTCAGCAGACTATCGGCAGACCTGAGAACTGGGCACCAGATGACTGGAGCGGCTTTACATACGGTACAGGAGACGGCACTATAACACCTTATCCACAGGACCAGCCAAAGAAACTTGCCATCCTGCAAACCCTTGAAATCCATAGGGAAATCGCAAAGGTGCTGGCAGAAATGCGTAAGGCACTTGGGCAGCAGGTTTCTATTGAGGCCAGATTCTTAGTAGTAAGCGAGAATTTCCTTGAAGACATCGGCCTGGATATAGATTTTCAGATTGGCGGCGGAGGCTCTTTGGGCAAATTTGGTATTATGACCTTCGAGCAAGATTCTACCCTTGGTACTGCCACGGAATTAACAAAGGTTCCGGGGAGTTTGGGTAGTATTCTACCAGCTATAAATATCGATGGAGGTTACGGCTCTGCGCTTGACCCCCTAATGGTCCACTTCCTGCTGCGGGCGGTTCAGGGTCACACGGATGCAAAGACCTTGACTGCTCCGAAAGTTACCGTTTTAAGCGGCGAGTCGGCCACGTTCTGGGTTACAAGCGATGTTTCGTATGCACTACCGCCCGACATGGTACGAAGCGTGACTCGTGGCGCCTACGCCGGTGGTGGTTTTGAAGATCTGGAGATGCAGCAGAACGTGTTCTTCGTACAAACCGGCACTCTTTTGAATATTACTCCAACCATTACCCCTGATAAGAGAAACGTGCTGCTGAATATAATTACCGAACTTCGGGATTTACTGAGGATGAAGACCCATACAGTTTCGACGATCGTGGAACCTGCTGTGGGGCCGGCTCAGCTTATTTCGTACCCGGTAATTGTTCCTGAGACAGAAACATCACAGGTTATGACGCGTGTGAGTGTGCCTGATGGCGGGACATTATTGTTAGGCGGCCAGAAAGTTTCTGCAGAGGCTGAAAAGGAAGTAGGAGTGCCGGTATTAAGTAAGATACCCATAATCGGAAGATTGTTCAGCAACCGCAGTAAGATTAGAGACCAGAAGATACTGCTGATACTTGTTAAGCCAACTATCATTTTACAAGAGGAACGCGAAGCTGAGGCAGTTGCAACGTTGGCCAGCGGAATCTAAACCTGAGGCAATTAATGTTATTTTTACCAACTATAAAAAACTTTTGGCAATATTTTCACAACGAAAGGCGTCTAATTTATAAGTAGAGGTTTTGACTATCATTAATGCACTTTATTAGCAAAATCTCATTTATAACTTTTTAGCTGGATAGGCAGTCCTAAGGGTATTGATGGTTTGCAACACAGAGCGTTGAGGACAACGGTGTAAATGACATTTGAAACAGGAGGAAAAATGGAAAGGCAAATTCGGATACGATGTGGAACCTGGTGGTTAATTAGCCTAATAATTCTGCTACTTATGGCGGGTTTTGTGGCATCTGCCGCTGCGTCTCCTGACGCGAGCCTGGGCGGAAGGGCGGCGGATTTGTCTGGGCTATCATTTTACGACCTATCGCAAAATGGAGACACAACCTATAAGCAGGGTGAGCTGATTGTGCGTTTTGCCGACGTCAAATCAGGTGTTCAGCTGCCTGATGGTCAAATGATGATCGGTCCTCTCAGACGTAGCGCAATAAGAAATGTGATTTCAGATTTTGCTGTTGCCGGTGCCTCCGTACATAAAGAATACGACCGCATTGTCCCGGGCTTAACTGTTGTCAAACTGCCTGAGGACGTTAGTGTTCCGAATGCCCTTGTTCAATTCAGTCAGGCGTCTAACGTTTTATACGCAGAGCCGAACTACAAATTAAAGTTGTGTGTTACTCCTAACGATACCAGGTTCTCCGAGTTATGGGGGATGGATAACACCGGGCAGACAGGGGGTACTGTTGATGCAGATATTGATGCGCCAGAGGCCTGGGATGTGCATACAGGAAGCAGCGGTGTTATTGTAGCTGTTACCGATACAGGTGTTGATTATACACATCCTGACCTTGCGTCTAATATGTGGGTAAATACCGCAGAGCTGAATGGCACGCCCGGCGTTGATGATGATAACAATGGTTATATCGACGATATTTATGGCTATGATTTTGTCAATCAAGATGGTGATCCTCTTGACGATCACTATCATGGCACTCACGTAGCTGGAACAATCGGTGCCGTGGGTAATAATAATATAGGTGTTGCTGGTGTCTGCTGGGATGTCAAACTAATGGCTCTTAAGATTTTCGATGCCAATGGCGGCGGTGAGGGTTGGGAGAATCAAGCGATTGATGCTATTGGCTATGCTATTGATAAAAGCGCCGATGTTATCAATGCCTCCTGGAGAACTTACGATAACACTTACGCTCAAGCTCTTTATGACGCTATACAAAAGGCGCAAAGTGCGAATATACTTTTCGTAGCCGCCGCAGGAAATGAAGGCGTTGATAACGATAATCCGCCCCCTGACGAGCCATCTTATGGAAATCCCGCATATCCGGCGAGCTTCAATCTGGGTAATATCATCTCCGTGTTGGCGACGGACGATCTCGACAATAAGGCGGCTTTTTCCAATTATGGAGTAACAACTGTAGATATAGGTGCTCCGGGTGCAGAGATTCACAGTACATTCCCGACATACAGTACCAGCCAAATGATATTTTATGGGTATTCGACATATTACGATACAATAAGCGGTACATCGATGGCAGCACCGCACGTAGCCGGTGCATGCGCACTAATATGGGCTGCCAACCCTAATCTGACATATTCACAAATAAAAGATATTCTTTTAGCAACAGTTGATCCGACACTGCCTGGCCTTTGTGTCTCCGGCGGGCGATTGAATTTATTTAATGCAATATATGAGGTTACATCTGATACTATTCCACCGTCGCCCGACCCTGCTGAGTGGGAGATAGAACCCCAGGCAACAGGTTTGCATACAATTACTATGGAGGCCAGGGCAGCAACCGACGATTCCGGCGTTGAATACTTTTTCGAATGTGTTACCGATGCTAATTTCAACAGCGGCTGGCAGGATGGCCCCCTGTATGAACGGGGTGACTTTGATCCAAATACTACATATACCTTTAGAGTAAAATATCGTGACAAATCAGAGAATCAAAATGAGACCGAATGGTCATCCGAGGAATCCGCCACAACAGCCAGCGGTTCAGATACACTTCCGCCGTTTCCCGACCCGAGTCGATGGAAAATAAAGCCCAAAGTGGTCAGGCTCGAACCGACCCCCCGGGTTCGTATGAGCGCTAAGGCCTCTACCGATGAAAATAGCCCGATAGAGTACTATTTTAAATGTACAGATGTAGATTCGGCAGGCCCTGACCCCAGTTTTGACAGTGGTTGGATTAGTTCCAGTATATATACAATATCATCAGGGCTTACCGTGGGCAGCACCTATACCTTCACAGTCAAAACCATAGATGCACTGCTTAATGAAACAGCCGAATCGACACAGGCATCCGTAACGGTGAGCAGCGAGGGCAAAAATGTGCTTACTGTACCGAAACCTTACCCCACGATTCAAGACGCCATCAACGCTTCAAGTAATGGGGATATTGTTGAAGTCAGACCTTATCCAAAACCACCGTATGCATATACCGGTGCCGGCAATTATAATATTGATTTTCTGGGAAAGGCTATTATCGTAAGAAGCCTCGACCCTAATGACCCGGATATTGTTGCAGCTACGGTTATTGACTGTCAGAGTAACGGCAGGGCCTTTATTTTCCAAAGCGGAGAGGATCATAACTCAGTTGTCAGTGGTTTTACCATCATAAATGGCTCATCTATTCCTTATCCTTTTATTCGGCCGGGACCTAGTATAAACGGTGCTGATGCTCGTGGTGGAGCGATAGCCTGTTTTTTTGGAAGTGAGCCTAAAATTGCAAACTGTGTTATCAGGAATTGTGTTGCCGCGGGCCGGTATGGTGGCGATGGTGGTCCTGGCGATGACGGCGGGCCGGGCGATGATGGTGCGCCTGGTGATGATGCAGTTGACCCCGGCGATCCAAACGTTCCCGTTGATGGCCGCGATGGCGGCGCTGGCGACGCTGGCGGCGATGGCGTTGATGGCGGCGATGGCGGCGATGGTGGCGATGGCTATGGTGGAGCGTTGTACTTTGAAGGCGGCGGCAGTCCGGAAATTCTGCAGTGTCAGATTATCAGCTGCAGAGCCATAGGCGGCGATGCCGGCGCTGGCGGCGATGGTGGCAATGGCGGTAATGGCGGAGATGGCGGAGATGGCGGTGACGGCATCAATGGTGGCAACGGCGGCCGTGGCGGCCGTGGCGGCGATGGTGGCCGTGGTGGCGATAGTGGCAATGGTGGCAATGGTGGTGAAGCTCTTGGGGGTGCGATATACTTCAGCTCTGCTTGCCAGCCGAAAATTGTGGGTTGTGAAATTACGGATTGCAACACTATAAATGGGGTAGGCGAAGATGCCGGCGATGCCGGTGCTGGCGGCAATGGCGGCAACGGCGGCGACGGTGGTACTGGTGACGCCCCCGGTGTAGATGGCGATGGCGGTGATGGCGGCAATGGTGGTGACGGCGGTGATGGTATCGGATTTGCCGGTTTTGACGGTCTACGCTCATGGGCAGGTGCTATATACTATGAGAACCATTGCCAGGTTACTATTGTAAACACTACAATCAAAAATAATATGCTCTTGATTAATGATGGTGGTTTTCACCATGATGGCAATGGTGGTCCAGGCGGTGATGGTGGTGAGGGCGGTGATGGTTGGATCCCAGGTGCTCCAGGGGGGCCCGGCAATTGGGGAGGTGGAGATAGTACCGATGGCTGGTACAATATGACTACACTTCGTGGAGGCGGTAATTACTATGAAGGAGACAGCGTAGCTGAGATTACCTCTTGCATAATAAAGGGTAATAATGCCGTCGGCCAGAATGCCTACAGCTTGGTTGGTCTGGGTGGCGGTGAATATTATGAAGCCGATTGTGTTCCTGCATTTAATTATTGCAGATTAGAGGATAATACGGCAGGCGTTGATGGAGGCGGGATTTATTTCAATACTGGAGGTACGTCTGCGTTCAATTTCTGTAATGTATCTGGAAACGCCGCCAGTTTTGGCGCGGGCGGCGGTATCTACGGCGGCGATATCGGCGTCGCTCCACTGGGTTTTATGATAAATGTCTACGACAGTAACTTTAGCGGCAACGATGCGTTGTTTGGTGGTGGGATGTATCTCGAAGAAACATTCCTGGCGATTGAGGATTCCAGTTTTAGCGATAACACAGCTTTTGAAGGTGGTGGATTGTGGGCTTACGATTGCGAAGCAGGAATTCATGGCAGCGATATAATCGGCAACTCAGCCCAGGCGGCCGGCGGGGGAGTGAGCTACATCAATGGCATTGCAACAATCGATAACTGTGTTTTAAGCGGTAATAGTGCCAGTGGTTCGGCCGACGGTACCGGCGGTGCACTGTTTTTTGAAGGGTGGTCAAACAATCCGCATCAGGTTACTAACTGCCTTATAACCGACAACATTGCATATTCGGACGGTGGAGGCCTGTCGAACAATATCGGCGCATGGGTTCAAATTACCAACTGCACTTTTGCGGGCAATGAGGCTACCGGCAGCAGCGGTGTTGGTGGCGGCATAAGCTGTGCAGAATATTGGGCCTATGTTGAGATATTCAACAGTATTCTGTGGGGTAATGAGGCAACAGCTGGCGGTTCTCAAATCGCTGTGGGTGACCCCGATGGTTCACAGCCATATGGAGACGGTCCTCACGCGGATGTCGATGTCAGTTATAGTGATGTTCAAGGCGGTGAAGAAGACGTCTGGCTGGAAGATGAAACTCAAACATACACTGCTTTGTGGTGGTTGGGTGGTAATATTGACGAAGACCCATTGTTCGCCACAACCAAGGCTACCGAGCAGACTTACTTTTTAAGCCAGGTTGTTTCGGGACAATTGGAGCCCAATAGTCCTTGTGTCGATGCTGGATATGGTAACGCCAGTGACCTTGAGTTAATTATAGGTATGCCGTTGACCACTCGAACCGACCTCGTTGCTGATTCTGGCACTAATAATGTTGTTGATATGGGTTATCACTATGAGGCAGGCCTTGTCGTACCACAATACCAGCTTACTATTGAGGTGATAGACCAGGGCTATGGT
>CAZUPG010000095.1:0-3963 GCA_964622085.1 uncultured Pirellulales bacterium
GACTCACTCATAATCAGATACTCTTTGCCGCCTATTTTTACCTCTGTTCCGGCGTAGCTTGTGAAAAGCACCGTATCCCCCTTTTTCACCTGCACTTTTCTTAGTGTTCCGTCGTCGAGCGCCTTGCCTTTACCAACACTAACAACTTTGCCCCTCTGTGGTTTTTCTTTGGCGCTGTCCGGCAGGACTATTCCGCCTGCCGTCTTGGTTTGAGCTTCGAGACGCTGAACAAGCACCTTATCTGCCAATGGTCGAATCTTCATTTATCCTTACTCCTTTCAAAAACTTCTCATTTTTCTTTCTTGCCTTTTCTTTTATTTACCCTGCAAAGACGTTGCTATTATACCTTTTTTTGAACAGTCTATTTAATTGTTCCAGCAGAATACCCATTTCGACCGGTTTATCAATAACACTAAAGACGTCGAGCTGAAGCGCCTGACTTAGCATTGCTTCGTCCCTTGCGCTTGAGAGCAAAATACACGGCAGTAGCGGATATTGCATCCGAATAATCTTTATTGTCGCCAGGGCATTTGATTTTTCCGGGTCCGTATCTACAATCGTCGTATGAATTCGTCTTCGCTCGATAATGTTAACAAACTCACTTGTGTTATCAGCCACCAGCAGATTTACGCCTCTTGGTCGAAAAATACATCGCAGCGCCTCCGGCCAGGCCCAGTTTGCCCCGCTGGCCAGGACATTTATCTCCTCTGATTGTGACAGATTCGATACCATATTATATCAGTTAATGTGCAAATATCGTGCCAAATGTTTTGTCGCAGGCCGGTACTTACGTAAGCGCTTATTATAAATGCGATTATATCACGAAGATATATCTTGGTCAATCTGGCAAAATTGCAGTCAGTCCAAATCCTCCTGCCATGCTGGCAGGCCTTTACGTTTAGCCAAAGAGCCACACTGGGTTATTTATCCCTCACCGCCACGTAGGTTACTTGTCCTGAGTACCATCGAAAGGGTGATACCATTTGTTATTCTCGCGCAAGCGGGAACCCAATTCATCATTTGCTATTCTTTGCTCGATACTCTCTTGCGTAGAATCCGCTCCTCAAGAATCCGTGCAATCTGCGAGGGACACCGCCTTGCGGGAACCCAAATCTGCTGTTAGAATCGAATCTATGAAACCTCGTTTTGAATTTTCTAAACTAATTATTCTTTTTCTTGCGTCACGGCCAAAGTTTTTAGTTGCAAGTGCAGCTCCTGTCTTGGTTGGCTCGGCGCTTGGTTATGCAACTACCGGTACTTTCTCGCCACTTCTTTTTATTCTTGCGCTATTGGCAATAATGGCTTTGCATTCCGGTGCCAATATGACCAACGATTATTTCGACCACATTTCCGGAAACGACTGGGCCAATAAAAATCCTACCCCGTTTTCTGGCGGAAGGCGGTACATCCAGGAGGGAATTTTATCGCCCAGAGCGACCTTGCTCGCCGGTCTTTTTTGGTTTACTATCGGTTCAATAATTGGCGTTACAATTTTTTTGCTGACACAGAGCATTTTTATTTTGGTTCTTGGCCTTATCGGTTTGCTCGGCGGCTTTTTCTATACTGCTCAACCTATTAAGCTCGGCTATCGTTGTATCGGTGAGTTTGTCATCGCACTTTTATTTGGTCTGCTCCCGGTATATGGTTCATATTATTTGCAGACAGAAACGATTGATACCATACCAATTTTGCCTGCTGTTATTGTCGGAATCCTGATTTTTTTGGTGATTTTAGTAAATGAATTTCCAGATTTGCAGGCCGATGCTTCGGTAAACAAAAGAACACTTGTAGTTCTCTTTGGAGTACCGGTTGCTATCTGGATTTACCGAATTGCGCTGATTATCAGCTTTCCCATTGCAGCGGCTATGTTGATTTGCCGCTCAATGTTCTATGCTGGGATACTTTATCTATTTACCCTACCGATAGCAGTTATTGCGATAAGGTTCGCAAATAAAAAGGATTTATCCACTCCCGGACAATACCGCGCCAGTCGGGTAACGGTCCTTTTACACACACTTGGCTCGTTGGCTCTTACCGCTGGTTTCATAGTCTCCGGTTTATCCAACCCACCGCTGTTCTAATCGCAATATCCCCCCATCCAATCCGAAGTGGAGACTCTTGTGAGAAGGTACCTAATTCGACCAGATTATGCTTGAAAGCAGCTAATATAACGGTTAAATTGTACTGAATTCGTTGTTATTTTTAATGCTCTAACTTTCGATTTAGTAAAAAGTGAAATATGAAAGGATAGCAAATGGGCTTTGAAACGTTAGACTGGATAGTAATTGGTTTGTATTTTGCCATTATTATGGGGATCGCCTTCTGGGTAATCAGGCAGGGGCAAAAGTCCCCCGCTGATTACTTCCTTGCCGGCAGGAATGTACCCTGGTTTGTGGTTGGAGCTTCAATTTTTGCCTCAAATATCGGCTCTGAACATATTGTCGGATTAGCCGGACAGGGCTCTACCAGTGGTATGGCAATGGCCCATTGGGAATTGCATGCCTGGGTAGTGGTAATGTTGGCCTGGGTGTTTGTGCCATTTTATTACCACTCGAAGGTATTTACCATGCCGGAGTTTCTTGAGAGGCGGTTCAATCCGACATCACGCTGGATATTATCCATTGTCTCGCTTGTGGCGTATGTATTTACCAAGGTATCAGTTACAGTTTACGCAGGCGGTGTGGTCTTCAATGTGCTTTTGCCTGAGATTCATATACAGGTTACAGACACTTTTGTTCTTGATGCGTTCTGGGCAGGGGCGCTATTGACCGTGATACTTACCGGAATCTATACCGTTCTCGGCGGTCTGCGCGCCGTGGTTTATACTGATACTATCCAGACGGTTATTTTATTAGTCGGTTCAATCTTTATTACATTTATTGGCCTGGATAAACTTGGCGGCTGGGGCGAGCTGCAGGCGATATGCCGCGAGAATGCTGCCAACTTTGCCCTGTGGCGGCCAAACACGAATCCGGATTTCCCATGGCTGGGAGTATTGATAGCATCGCCTATCATCGGGATTTGGTACTGGTGTACTGACCAGTATATTGTGCAGAGGGCGCTTTCGGCCAAGGACCTGCGAAGTGCCAGGCGAGGTGCTCTCTGGGGCAGTTTCCTGAAGGTATGGCCGGTGATGATATTTATCGTTCCAGGCCTTATTGGTTATGCGCTGCACAAACAAGGAATGATTACAATCCCAACGAAAATTGCCGACGGCCAGCAGGTGCTTGACGGGGATAAGGTCTTCGCTGTTATGGTAAGTTCGTTACTGCCGGTCGGCCTGCGTGGTTTGGTGGTCGGAGGCCTGTTGGCTGCGTTGATGAGCTCTCTATCGTCACTTTTTAATTCCTGTGCGTCGCTTTTTACCGTGGATATTTATGAAAAAATAAATCCGAGGGCCTCTGGGCGGCACCTGGTGACGGTTGGGCGGCTCGCAACGGTGGTAGTTGTTGCGATGGGGGTAATCTGGATACCAGTCATGCAGCGAATTTCCCAGGGGGGGCTGTATAAATATCTCCAGAGTGTTCAGGGTTATCTGGCTCCGCCGATTACAGCGGTTTTCATGCTTGGTCTTTTCTTCAAAAGGATTAACGGAAAAGGCGCAGTAGCAGGTCTGGCGGTCGGCTTTATCGCAGGGATGGCAAAGCTGACCATACAGGCCCTTACAGGCGGCGATAACCCCGTAATTACATCACCCGGCTGGCTGGTCTATATTGGAGAATACAACTTTCTGTTCGCCACCGGCTGGCTATTTCTTGTCAGCATTGTGGTTATAATTGGAGTTTCGCTGTTGACTGCTCCACCAAAACCTGAGCAAATTGTCGGTTTGACCTATGCCACAGCAACGCCTGAACAAAAGAAAGAAAGCCGGCAAAGCTGGGGTATTGTAGAGGTACTGATGACTGTCGTGGTCTTGTCTCTGGTGCTTGGTATGTATCTGTATTTCAGTTTCTGGTTAAAATA
>CAZUPG010000095.1:4063-6509 GCA_964622085.1 uncultured Pirellulales bacterium
GTCAGCGTTTTTGTACAGGAGATTATTTAATGCCTTGTACAATTGGCCTGGATTACGGCACGAATTCTGTAAGGTCTTTGCTGGTTGACGTAACCAATGGCAATGAGTTGGGCACAGCCGTTTACGAATACGAAACGGGCCAGGCAGGAGTCATTCTTGATTCAGCCGACCATAATCTGGCAAGGCAGAACCCGGCTGATTATGTAAAGGGTATTGAAGTAACTGTAAGCCGGGCTATTGCCCATGCCAGGAAATCCGATAAGGATTTTGACCCTGCTGAAATTATCGGTATTGGAATCGATACTACCGGCTCAACACCACTTCCTGTTGACAAAAACGGTACGCCATTGGCTATGCTTGATGGATTCAAAGATAATCCCAACGCTTATGCCTGGCTGTGGAAGGACCATACAGGTTTCGCTGAAGCGGCTGAGATTACCGAATTGGCCCAAAAAGAACATCCTGAGTATCTTGCCAAGTGCGGCGGGACATATTCGTCGGAGTGGTTTTTCAGCAAGATTCTGTACTGTCTTAGAGCTGACCCTGAAGTCTATGATGCGGCATATACCTGGGTTGAGCATGTTGATTATATGACGGCGCTTCTGACGGGAACTACACAACCAGAGAAGCTCAAGCGCTGTCGTTGCGCAGCGGGTCATAAGGCGATGTTTAACGACGGCTGGGGTGGATATCCCGATACTGAATTTTTGTCTAAGCTCGACCCCAAACTTGCAAAGCTGCGCAAGACGCTCAGCGAAAAGACTTTCACCGTGGACGTCGCAGCAGGGAACCTGACCGAGGCGTGGGCCGGGAAACTGGGACTGCCACATGGCATTGCTGTTGCTATGGGTGCATTTGATGCACATCTGGGCGCTATAGGTTCAGGGATAAAAGAGGGGATTCTTGTAAAGATAATCGGCACCAGCACATGTGATATGGTGGTCGCCCCCAATGATGCGAAACTACCAGATATTCCCGGTATCTGTGGTATAGTGGATGGCTCGATTCTTCCGGGCTATTTTGGGCTTGAAGCAGGCCAATCTGCCGTCGGCGACATCTTCAGCTGGTTCGTAAACTACATCCAGCCGGGCGGTGAGAAAGCAGGTTCTCATGAAGCTCTTACCGAAAAGGCGGCAAAACTGAAACCGGGTCAATCAGGCCTATTGGCTCTCGACTGGAACAATGGAAATAGGACGATACTTGTTGACCAGCGGCTGACCGGGCTTTTGATAGGCCAGACACTGCACACAAGACCGGAAGAAATTTACCGAGCTTTGATTGAGGCAACCGCTTTCGGCGCTCTCACTATTATTAACAGGTTCGAAGAATACGGCGTTAAGGTTTCAGAGGTTATTAACTGTGGTGGTATCGCTGAAAAGAATCCTCTGCTTATGCAGATTTACGCCGACGTAACTGGTCGTGAGATGAAGATTTCGCGCTCGACGCAGAGTTGCGCGCTTGGTTCAGCAGCAGCGGCGGCAGTTGTGGCAGGTGGCCATAATAATTTTGCTGATGCTCAGGCAGCTATGTGTGGTGTAAAAGAAACGACTTATAAACCCGTTGCTGATAACCATAAAATTTACAAACGTCTTTACGCTCTTTACAAACAATTGCATGATGCTTTTGGTTTGCCCCCGTGTCTTCTGTCGAAGACAGAAACGGGGGGCAAATTGGCCAATGTTATGAAAGAGCTTTTGGATATTAAAGACAGCGTCAGCTCTTAAGGGGAATTTTGTGTACGAAAACTTAAAAAAAGCCGTCTGTGATGCAAATCTCCAGCTGCCCAGGCAAAATCTTGTCATTTATAGCTTCGGCAATGTCAGTGGAATCGACCGCGACTCAGGCATAGTGGCTATTAAGCCCAGTGGTGTTCCTTATGATGAGCTTACACCTGACAAGATAGTAGTTCTCGCTCTCGATGGTAAGAAGCTTGATGGAGACCTTAATCCTTCATCGGATATGCCGACCCATCTTGAGCTGTACAGAAATTTCAAATCCATTGGTGCTATATGTCACAGCCATTGTCCCAATGCATCTTTATGGGCACAGGCCTGCAGGGAAATCCCTTGCTTCGGCACCACGCACGCCGATTATTTCTATGGCCCGATACCTGCTACTCAGGTAATGACGGAAGACGAAATTCAGGATGATTATGAACGGAACACTGGCAAGGTCATCGTCAGGCGTTTTGCCGGCATTGACCCGATGCAAATGCCGGCGGTTTTAGTAGCCAATCACGGACCCTTTACGTGGGGTAAGACTCCTGCTGACGCTGTAGAATCTATGGTTGTCCTGGAGCAAATAGCGACAATGGCTCTGGGCACAATAACGATAAATCCAAAGCAGGGCCAGATTAGCAGGGCGCTTCTGGATAAACATTATTTGCGCAAGCACGGCAAAGACGCTTATTACGGCCAGGAAAGCAAATAAGACAATGCCCGCTATT
>CAZUPG010000096.1:0-6487 GCA_964622085.1 uncultured Pirellulales bacterium
CACCTTATAATCGATAAGGCGGATATTCTTAATAGACGGATAGAAAATCTCCAGCGACTTTCGTAAAGCTGCATCAAGTGCGTTGACCGGGCCATCGCCCTCGCCGACAATGTGCTCGACTTTCTCGCCGACCCTTAGTTTTATGGTGGCCTCAGTAACCAAATCTCCTGTTGCACGTTTCTCTGTGGTTACATAATACTTTATAAGCTCAAAAGCTGGCTTATAGGTGCCCATAATCTTTTTGACCAGCAGGTCAAAGCTTGCGTTGGCGGCTTCGAATTGGAAGCCCTCGTTCTCAAGTTCCTGAACGCGGTCAAGAATCTTTTTGGCTAATTTTTTGTCCTGAGCTATCTTTGCCTTTTCAAGTTCTGCTAAGATATTAGACCTGCCGCTTAGTTCGGATATGAGGAACCTGCGTTCGTTGCCGACGAGCTCCGGAGCGATGTGCTCATAGGTGCGTTTGCTTTTTCGCAGGGCGTCAACGTGCAGGCCTGCCTTGTGGGCGAAGGCGCTTTCGCCAACATAAGGCATATTCGTCACTGGTGCAAAGTTGACAATCTCGAAGATAAGCCGCGATACCTTTGTTAGTGTCCTGCTTTTTTCCGGACTAAGAACTTCAAAGCCCATCTTAATCGCAAGGTTTGGAATGACGGCGCAGAAATTGGCATTGCCACATCGCTCGCCGAGCCCGTTTATTGTACCCTGGACGTGTCGGGCACTGGCTCGAACCGCAGCGAGCGTATTGGCTGTGGCACAGTCGGTGTCATTGTGCGTGTGAATGCCGACTACCAATGGACTGAACTTTTCGCAGACGGTCTTCGTAATTTCGTACACCTCATCCGGCAAGGAGCCGCCATTAGTATCGCAAAGCGCCAGCACATCGGCGCCAGCTTCAGCAGCAGCGGCCAGGACCTTCATCGCGTATTCCGGATTATTCTTGTAGCCATCGTAGAAATGTTCAGCATCGAAGATAGTCTCCAGGCCGTGCTTTTTTAAAAACTCGACCGATTCAGCACACATAGTCAGGTTCTCATCGAGCGAACAACCCAGCACATCAGTTACGTGCATATCCCAGGTTTTGCCGACCAGAGTGGCAGCTTGAGTTTTGCAGTCGAGTATTGCTTTGAGCGAGGCGTCATCCGAAACGCTGGTATTGGCCCTTCGGGTGCTGCCGAATGCTACAATTTTTGAATTCTTCAAGCCGAGTTTGGCCACTTCGGCGAAGAACTGCATCTCTTTGGGGCTGGAGCCGGCATAGCCGCCTTCGATGTAGTCCAAGCCAAGCTCGTCAAGGCATTTGGTGATTGAGAGCTTATCTTCCAGCGAAAAGCTGACGCCTTCAGCCTGCATGCCATCGCGGAGGGTTGTATCGTAAAGCTTTATCTTTTCCATAGTCAAGATTTAATTCTACTATTATCGAACTGGATGTAAAGGGAAAATCGTATCTCCTATTATGCCAGCCCGCAGATTTTGGTGGGCTGTCTTCGACCCTGAGGCTCAGACCCGAAGGGAAGCCCACCCTACAATCTATCATACCAGAGTACCCGCTATCATACCAGAGTACCCTGTTGGAGACATCCTTTCATGAGATTACAATCCGTGGTAATAAATTGGAGAAAAAGGCAAAAAATTTTGTAAAGTTGTTGAAATAAGACCAATAAATAGATATAATTAAGGGTTTGTATAAATATTGACTCCGTTAGATAAATGTAGGGTGGGCTTTAGCCCACCATTACAAAAGCGAAGGTGGGGCAAGCCCCACCCTACGAGGAAATCGAAGAGCAGCTTAAATGATACTAACACAAATATTGCAGCCGAGTTGTGTAAAGGCGCCATTGGAAGGCAAAGACAAGAAATCCGTAATAACCGAGCTGGTGGATTTGCTCAACGATAGCGGATTGTTGTTGGACAAAGATGTTGCTTTGGAGGCGGTGCTGATGCGTGAGCAAACCAAAAGCACCGGCATCGGCTCCGGAATTGCCATACCGCATGGCAAATGCAAGGCGGTTAAGGAGCTGGTTATGGCAATCGGAATAGCAGGCGAGCCTATCGATTTTGAAAGCATCGATGGAAAACCAGTAACAATTATTATTTTACTGGTATCGCCGACTGACCAGACCGGCCCGCATATACAGGCGCTGGCCAGAATAAGCAGACTGATGCTTGATGAGTCATTCAAACAGGCGCTTGAAAAAGCAGCCTCTGCTGAGGAGGTTTACGAGCTTCTGAGCGGTAAAGAGAAGCAATAACTCGATGCCCGATACCCGTCCCTCATCCATCCTCCGTCACCAATCGAGCATCCAGATTGGTTACTGGTAATTGGTAATTGGCGGGCTAAAGCCCGCCCTACAATCTACATTCGATATTGGATATTCAATTGGTTACTGGTTCGTTATTCGCTATTCGTTATTCGTCCTTCATTAGCATCTAGCATCCAGCTAATTTGTCTTTTCCCATAGAATCAGGCCGAGTTCATAGGGGTTAACTAAATCAGTGTGGTTGGGTAAAACCCTCACAGACACGCCGTGCTGACCTGTCTTTTCGCAGGCCATCGTGCCAAAAAACCAATGTTCGCCGTTCTGCCCTGGAGTTTCTTTGTAATCCATTCTTATAGTTGAACTGTCTTTAATGTTGCCCCACGTGTCTATAGGGCCGTGGTAAAGCTCAACCGAAACATCGTCCGGACTAACCTTGCCGAGCTTGACCAATGCCCTGACGCTCAATTGTGAGCCGACTTTAAGCTGATGTTTTTTGCGATTGAGCTGTTCCTCGCCATTGCCGTTTTTGACTTCCATTATGACATCTTTGACGGCAAAGTCAGGCCAGGCCTTTTTCGTATCGGATTTCCACTGTGCAAATGCCTTTGCTCTGGCCATAGCATTGGCAGTTAAATATCGCCATCTGGCGGCAGCCGGGTTATAAAACCTTCGTGTATACTCAGCAACCATTCGCTGGGTGTTGAACCTTGGTGCTATCCACTTGATGGAATTCTTTACTCTGTGTATCCAGGCCCGCGGCAAATTATCAGCAGAGCGCTTATAATATAATGGGATGACCTCATTCTCCAGTAAATTGTAAATTGCCTTGGACTCTATCTTGTCCTGATAATCGTTATCCTCGTATCTTTCGCCGGCACCAATGACCCAGCCGCCATCAGGTGTATAACCTTCACACCACCAGCCGTCTAAAGTGCTCATATTCAATACGCCGTTGACCGCTGCTTTCATACCGCTTGTGCCGCTGGCTTCCATTGGCCTACGAGGACAACTTAACCAAATGTCAACGCCGTGGGTCAAAGCCCTCGCTACATCCATGTCGTAATCTTCCAAAAATACTAAACGCCGTTGGACACTGTACTGTGTTGCAAAGTGAATAATCTGTCGTATTATATCTTTGCCTGCTGTATCTCTTGGATGGGCCTTACCAGCAAAAATAACCTGGATAGGCTGGTTCGGCCTATTAAGCAGCTTTACAAAGCGTTGTGGGTCTTTAAGCAGTAAATCCCCTCTTTTATAGCTCACAAACCTTCTTGCAAAACCAATTGTTAGCACATCAGGGTCGAGGACCTCCTCTGCCTGATTCAATTCGGTATGATAAGTGCCTCGGCGTTGCATTTGGGCCTTAAGCCGTTTGCGGGCAAAAACAATCAGCTGCTCTTTGCATCTTTGATGTGTCCGCCAGAGCTCTTCATCAGGAACTTGTTCGATTGTTTCCCAAACCGATTTATCGATGGTTTCATCGGACCAATTCGGCCCGAGATACCTGTCGTACAGAGAGCTCATCTCGCCTGATAACCAGTTTCTGATGTGGATACCGTTTGTAATCGATATTATTGGTACTTCATTAACAGGAACGCCGGGCCAGAGACTGCCCCACATCTCGCGTGATATCTGCCCGTGCAGCTTGCTTACACCGTTGACATAGCTGCTGAGCCGCATTGCCAGGACAGGCATCTTGAACGGCTCGTTATCATCGTCAGGAAGTATCCTGCCCAAGGCCAAAAACTGCTTTCTATTTATTCCGAGATGAGGGAAGTAACTTCCAAAATATTTGTCTATCAGTTCAACGGAGAATTCGTCAAGGCCGGCCTTTATTGGTGTGTGCATTGAAAAAACGTTGCTTGCCCTTATGACTTCGGAGGCCTCATCAAAAGTCATATTCTGGGTATTTCGCAATTCTCGGATTCTCTCCAGCGCCATAAAAGCAGCGTGCCCTTCGTTCATATGGCAGACAGTAGGGGTAATACCCATAGCTGCCAAGGCCTTTAAGCCGCCAATGCCCAACATAATTTCCTGGCGGATTCGCAACTCCTTATCGCCGCCGTAGAGACTGCTGGTAATCATACGGTCCGCTGGTGAATTAGCAGATAAGTTCGTATCCAGCAGATATAGTTTTATTCTTCCAATGGAAACACACCAAACCTGTGCAACGACACATCTGCCTGGATATTCGACGCTGATGTTCAGGGGTCGGCCGCTGTCTTTGCGAACCAGCTCAATCGGCATATTGTAAAAATCATTTTCGAGATAAACTTCCTGCTGCCAACCATCAATGTTCAAATACTGGCGGAAATAGCCTTTCTGATACAAAAGACCGACTCCAACTAATGGCACACCGAGGTCTGAAGCACTTCTTAGGTGGTCGCCCGCCAGAATACCCAGGCCGCCGGCATAGAAAGGCAGGCATTCATGAAGTCCAAACTCGGCACAAAAATATGCAATAACCAGTTCGGTGGACTTTGAACAAACTTTTTCGAACCATGTTGGCGCATTAAGAGATGACTTGAGCTTGTCCACAGCTCGCTGCAACTCACATAAGAAGCCCTGATTCTCGGCCAGGGCTTCTAATTTTGACTGCGCAACCTTGCCCAGAAATTCGACCGGATTATGGCTGCAAGCTGTCCATAAATTACCGTCAATGCGTTTGAACAGCTCCACAAACTCAAGGTTCCAGGTCCAAAACATATTCCTGGCAATAAGCTCAAGGTCTTTTAAGGAATCCGGTAGTGCTGGTAGAACAGTGAAGCTGAGAACATTTGGCATTTTGCATCTCCTCTGCGTAAGTCCTATAACAACAACACTCAGTCAGTAGCACGGGCTTCCCGCCCGTGCTACTGTAAAGCGGCACACCGTTAGTGCTCCGTCGCCATAGCTTTGGAGCGTCGGCGACTTATATTTAATCGACAAATCTATTCTTTGGCTTAACGGGAAAAAAACGAGGCGGGTACTGTATCCAGCAGAGTTTGTTCGTCCGATATTATTGCCTCTTTATAGTCCATATATTCGATATAATCCATAAAAGCATTCAAATTATCCAAACCTTGGAAGTCCCTTAACAAATTTTAGCTTATCTCAAAAAATAATTAAAAATATTCAATTTTTTACTTGATATAATTTAATAATAACTTAATATAATTAAGGTATGCATATATTATATTAAGTTTATTGTTGAGAAACCAAATATTGATATTTTAAAAAAAGGAAAGGAGCGAATGAAAATGGCCAGAAGAATTATAGGTATAACAGGTATCGGATTTTGGGTAGTGTTAATCGCATTAGTGGCAGGGCTCCAGACAAGTGTCAATGGTGGTGAGGAGATGTTTAAGAACCTTCCTGAAGATTGGAAGGCTGAAAGGTCTTTCACAGCATCGAAAGAGCAGACAATAGCTTTTAGCCAAAAGCTCGGCGGTAAAATCGACAAACTCACTAACACGGTTCTTTCATTCAAAGGTCAGCGTCTACAGGTAAACCTTATCCACTGTTCTACAAAAACTGATGCAGAGAATATCTATCTCGCTGTGCTCGAAGGGCATAATGGCATTGCCGACTTTGTATTGAGGGATGTCGATTTAGTTGTGGAATTTGCCAAGTGCAACGATGCGAAGCTGGCAAGAAAAGCCCGCCGGACATTGGGACTTGAGCTGGCTCGGCTGGACAGTGTTGCTAAAAGTGCTATCAGGAAGATACCTACGGACTGGCAGATTGAAAACTCTTTTATAGTTTCACCTGAACAGACCATCGCAATCGGGAAGGAGCTTGGTGGGCAAATCAAAAAATTATCGAATACTATTTTTGCGGTCCAAGGGAAACGATTTCAGGTGAATGTTATCGAATGTATGACACCCCAGGACGCTGATAAAATTCACGAGAATATTCTCAAAATGAAGGCAGACCCTGCTTTTTGCCTGAGGTTTGAAAATTTGGTTGTGGAATTTGTGGGTGATGATGTCGAACTCGC
Organism: uncultured Pirellulales bacterium; assembly: GCA_964622085.1. Lineage (GTDB taxonomy): Bacteria > Planctomycetota > Phycisphaerae > Sedimentisphaerales > Anaerobacaceae > CAZBWE01. Next base: position 6,238 of record CAZUPG010000096.1, read on the forward strand.
AAAGAAAGCTGTTTACGTATTAGGGATTAAGCCCATGCCTATCGAAACGATAGCGAAGGATTTGGTGGACTCGCTGGCAAACGGTGATTATAACAAAGTGGTGGAGAGTTTCGATAATACAATGAAAAAGGCGCTGCCGGCTGATAAATTAAAACAAGTATGGAATTCGTTAATCCTTAGCTCAGGTCCATTTGTAGAGCAGAAGGGTACTCGAAAAGCGAAAATAATAGGGTACGACGTAGTGTTCGTG
>CAZUPG010000097.1:0-6437 GCA_964622085.1 uncultured Pirellulales bacterium
TTATCAAAGACATGCTCAATTTCATCTTCGGGAATTCCGACTCCCGTATCAGTTACACTAACTCGTACAAGATTTGCAGTCTCGTCAACTTCAGTTTCAATCATAACCTTACCTCCGGCAGGAGTATACTTAACAGCATTACTCAGCAGATTAACAATAACCTGCGAAATCATATCTTTGTCTGCATAAACCTGGTCGAAAACGATCGGCTTTTGTGCAATAATTTCGATATTTTTCTCTTCGGCGTAGCTTTTTATCATTTGCAACTGCTCTTCAATGAGTATTGTTAAGCTGATCGGCTTCTTTTCTACCTTTATCAGGCCCGATTCTATACGCGAGATATTAAGGATATCTCCAATCAATCGATTCAATCTCTTTGCCTGGTTTTGAATTACTGAGCAAAACTCCTTTATCGTCTTTTTGCCACCAGCTTCACCATCGACAAGCATCTCCGAATAAGCAGTGATAGAAGCAAGAGGCGTTTTCAATTCATGCGATACATGACTTACAAAATCGGTTTTGGCCTGCTGAGTTTGCTTTTCGCGTGTAATATCATGCAGCACCGCCATAGCTCCACAGAGCCGACCACTCTGGTCGTAAACACAGGAAATGATGCAATCGTAAGTCCTTGGTTCTGCATCCCTTCGACCTCGCTCAGGGCAAGCTTTTAGAAATTCAATCTCCTTCCTTGTAGCTCGTGCCCTACTTTTTCTGCTGCGGCGCAATATTTCTACAAATTCACTTTTGTCCGGGTCTATCAGCTCACTGATAGGCCTATGTCTGGAACCGGTAAAATCAAAATTGAAAAGCTTGCCAGCCGCCTCATTTGCCATCAACAACTTGTCAAACTCGTCAACAACAATAACTGCGTCGCGAATACTGTATATAATCGCCTCAGTATTTTTCCCCCACCTTTGCGAAAGCTGAAGTTGTATTTGCAAATCCTCGATTTGTTTTTCAAGCTGAGTAATATAATGAGCGTAACTCTCAACACGCTCGTTAATAGCTTCGCTTAGGACATTTACGACCGCATTGCTGCATGGTTTGATATGAGCTGATTTGTCCTCCGTAAGGAATCCATAGGACTGCCTGAGCTGTTTGGCCATGGACGTGATTGTCCCAGCCAGTCTTAGCCAGCACCAACCGAACCAAATCACGCCCACAGCCGCAACAATGTAGCACACCAACGCAACGTGGCCCCAACGTTGCGTAAGAAAGACAAATTGCCAGCCCTCTTCCGCGCCAGAGTTCGCCGTTAGGCGTGGCCAAGTCCACTGCCACTCAAAGAGGCCCCCTATTAGCAAACAACATAGCACAATCCCTGTAACTATCGCATATAAGTTTCTTCCAAATCTCAAACCAACAACCTCAAATCTTTCCAGTTCTTGCTATTATTATCCCCTCAGTTCCTACCCAGCTGCAGGTCTGTAATAAATGACCATCTTTGCCCGCATACTCACCTCGCTGCTAAAATCGCAATCGCTTACAAGCTCTATCCTCTCAATGCGAACCAACCTATCCAACTCCTGCAGCTGTTTATAAAATTCAAGAAACTGGGCTAATTTACCTTTACACTGCACATCTATCGGCATACACTTCAATTCACCGACCTCCACCTCCTTACAGGGTGCTATTACCTGCTCTTGCAGGTTATGCTCATTCATCAAATCAGCTATTTTGCATAGAAACGTACCGATGTTCCTTTGCACAGGTATTTTTGTCTCGTAGTTTGCAGCTATTGCCTGTAGCTTTAACAATTGCCCTTCGAGTACCGGCAGTTGCGAACTGGCCGCCGACACTTTAGCAATAGCGAATACCTGTTCAGCTTCCACCTGTTCAACCGCCTTGACCTTCTCTCGCAAAGGAAAATACCGAAACAATAGAAATCCGCCTACTACTGCACCAGCCAAGACACATATCAATATTTGTTGTCTTTCTCGAAACAACATTTTGCTTTCGCTCTTTACTTGTTACTGTTCACGATAATTTGCCAGATAGCAATTTATTTCAAACTCACTCACCCGGAAAATATCTGCTGCCTGCACCTGTGGTGCCTGCACAGGTGGCACAGGTGATTTCGAAACGTCCTTTTCGCAGCTTTTGGCCCTTTCTGCAGGGTTAGTTCCTCGTTCTATCTGCCTGCTTCGTATAAATAACGGTATTACGTCACAAAAATACGGCGAGTCTTCTAATTTACAAACAAGAGTTGCCACATCACTCGTATTTGCCGCTATGCCACTGGCCACCACCTTAAATTGCACGTTACCAGTTAGTAGTGCTTCGCTATCACCAACCTTAAGTCCAGCTACTTTCACGGCAGAGGCGATATTTGGCTTGGCCTGCTTCTCGTTTGTAAACTTCTCAGCAATGAGCTGGATTTTGGTAAGCGATATCTTTTCATTAATCAAAAAGCTCATCTCAGCTAAAATACTTGCGACATTGATTTTGGAATCTATTTCCTCCACAAACCTCACTTTATTCTGTAAGCTCGCCAATTCACTTTTAACAGCAGCCAACTCAGCTGACACACTTTCTGCTTCTGCATGTCTCGCTTGCCTTTGGGTAAGCTCTGCCCCGGCTCTTGAAACCGAACGTGCAGCCATAAAATTCCACACTACCATCACCACAAATATACCAGTCAAAGCAACATACTGCGTGTGATAAGTAAACTGACGCCGTCTGCTGTTTTTATACCGTTGTGGAAGAAAATCAATTTCCTTCATAACTATCTCGTATCTAATACCTTACTTCAGTATTCACACTATACGCTTTTGGCACCATCCCAACCCTTAAGACTAAGTCCCACAGCTATTGCCCATTCACAAAGCAAACCTCGCCGGTCGTTATCAAAATTTATATTTGTCTTTTCGCTCGACAAGTCGAAGCCCCTCAACGGTTGAGCCATCTCAATCTCAACTGTTAATTGGCGCTTGAGAACATTTATCAAGATGCCTTCGTATGCTTCGCCACCGGAAAAAACTGCTCGCTCCACACGCCTGCCTCTAAACGTTACGGTATAATACCTAAAGCAGAGTGATATCTCCCTCGCCAGCTCTTCAGCAAGCGCACTTATCACATCAACCATCACCTGTCGCGTCGCTTCATCGAGCCGCTTCTTGTTGCCATCGGCTTGCTCTGTCGAATCCAACAGTTCGACTGTCATGCCCTTGGGCCGTGAGCCTGTCGAACGGAGCTCGCTGCCAAAGGGCTGTGCTGTTGAAAGGCCTCTCTCCGTCCGCAGTGCCTTATGCAACGTTTCAGCTTCGCTGATGCTGATACCTAATTTTGCAGCTATTTCCCGATTAAACTTTTCCCCACCAATCGGTATCTGCTTAACAAAACTAATCTCTTCTCCACAACCAAACACTACAGTGGTAAACCGGCTACCCACATCTATAAAAACGACCGTGTGCTCTTTATCCTCCTGGCGTCTCAATGTCCTCTCAAAGCTTCTAAACAACGCACATGGAATCGTATCTATCGCTACCGGCCTAAGCTGGGCTTCTTCAAGCATCTCAATATGACTTTTTATCGTTTCATTATCCGCAGCAAATAATATCAGCTCATTCTTAACCTCGTTACCCTGCCTGACACTGCCGGCTAACATATAGTTAATTGCATCCTTATCCGGGTCCATACCAAAACGCTGGGCAGCTTCTCTTTTCAAAGATTGTTCGATTTCACCACTCTCGGCCTTCGCCAATCGCAAACTTGTCATCTTCAATCTGTCGTTCGGCAAGCACGAAATAACCTCTCTTCCCCGAAAGTTACCTTTTTTGAGTATTTGCTTTACCGCCGAAACAACAAAGTTTCTTCTTTCTGCCGTAAGGTATCCTGTGAACTGACCATCACCATTTATACCAGGGTCTATACGAACTTTATCCGCTGCAACAACACTAATCTGCCCTTTGTTTGTTGCCAGCTGAATCATCTTGATAGAATGATGACCAATATCCAAACCTATTGGCCGCAGACCTCGAGTTTTCAATCTCCAACTTATCATTTTGGACCCATGCCTCTGTTGTTTTTTCGACCTGTCCGAGATGCGTCTTTATCTCTAAAATCTAACGTCCGGTTTAGCTTACCCCCGTGTCTTCTTGGCGAAGACAAGAGCGAGGGACTATCAGTTATTTGCTGAACACCCATCCAACACTATACAATTGTCACATCTCATACCCTCTGCAGTTAAGGTCAACAAAACTGGTACAATCGTCAAAAGGGTATGAGATAAATCGATGAACTATTTCGATTGTCTGGGAGAAGCAGGATAGAAAAGCGATACTACTAATAAACTTCTATTTTTCTCTTCGTTACTCATAAAGGCCGATAAGCATTTTCCCCCGGTCTTTAACAGAGCTTATGAAGACGAAACGGTATTATCATAAAAAGGCCGACCTGCCACACGTGGTAGCGTTCCAAATCCGAACATCTAAACTCTAAATCCTAAATAATTTCAAATTGACCCCGTTAGATAATTCCGTATCTAACGGGGTGAACCAAAATTCGAAATCCAAAATGGACTGTTTTGAACATTTGAAACTTGTCTGACAACATTTATCCGCCATCCGTGGGGCGGAGTCAAGATTTGTATTTTGGATTTCCCACGTGCAGAAAAGCCCAGGGATCAAATCTACGCCAAAATAAGGTTTGCCCTTCCCAGACCGCCCGGATTCTCAAAGACCCACATGGCCATTTGTATCCGCATGAAAAGCACCGGTTGTGCTATCAAAATGCCAACCAGTGTCGCCTCCACCAAGACCCGTGTTGCCGGCTTCCACCCGGACAGTATCCATGTCGTTGAACGCATTAATCGGAATCTCCCGCACATAAGGACCATAAGGACCAGCCGGATTCAGTGCACCGGCCATGTCGGTCTTTTGAGTCAAAGCATCTACAAACGAGGCACGGCCTGCTCCAGGCAAAGCATTATTATGCTGAACCTTGTACAACTCTATCTGCGAACGCACGGTTTGAAGATCTGTACACAAACTGGACATCTTTGCTTCAGTGCTGGCCTCGGTAAACTGAGGAACCACGATGGCTGCTAAAACTCCCAGGATGACTACGATAATCAGAATCTCCACCAATGTAAAACCACTTTTCACTTTCATATCTCACTCCTCGTTAAAGTTTTCTTTTTTGGTTTGCTATGATGCACAACCCCCACTAACGCCATCCCCATACAATTCGGAGTATCGACCTAATCGATACGCTACTTAATGACCGTACATTCCTCTCTAAGCTGTCTGCCTCCAAAAATAATTAAACCTGATAAATAATACTCAAGAAATTCCTACAAGGCACTCAATATACAAAAGTAGTTCAAACTTGTACGTCCGAAAAAAACATAGACTGTTTTTTCAGCACCTATTTGAGTATCCAATTAAAATATATAAAATAAACCTTCTACTGCCAAATCTTCAGGCGTGAGAATATCGGATGCGACCGGATTTCCTGAATGCCCCCTGTCATTGCGTAATGCGCATTGCAATATTTCTTTACAGAACGACCGCGATGGTGTTGCTGACCTGACCCTGACCGGTTTTATTTAATGCTGACACCCGATACTCCAAATCAATATGGCGGGGCTGGTCGAGCAGTTTTACCTTTGTCGCCATCGATACACCTGCATTTATCCACTCGCTGCTCTGGCGGTCATCCCGCCTCAAAACCTGATATGCCCTGGCTCTTCCGCCCTCGACCGGTGCCATCCAGTCCAGCACAACAAAATCGGTTCCCTGCTCGATGACCCGCAGGTTCCGCACCTGCCCGGGCAGGTGCGAGCTCTTTTCCCTCCTGCCTGCCCAGCCGAGCATATTGAGCTTATTGTCATCGAAGCCGGTAACGTTCTCGGCATAACGCAATTGCTTCTTCAGCTTGTCCTTCAGATCGGCAAGGGCATCCTGCTTTCCTCTGGTCGCCATCTCCTTATGCCGCCCTGGCCTCTGTAAGGTCTGCGCTGGCCTGATGATAAGAATCTATCGCAGCCTGAAAGTCGGCTGAATCTACCGGTGGGTCGGGATAGATTGCCGTATGGCCGGTCAATCCCGCCAGCACACTATCGGCAATATCAGGCTTGAAAGATGACAATTCAAGCTTAAATTGCAACGAATCAGACTTGAATTGCAATGATTAAGACTTGAAATATAATAATTCAAGCTTAAAACATTACATTTCAATCATCAAACAAGGCAAAGAAAAGGCAACAAAGGCCGTTTTAAAGCTGTAAACCCGCATTATCACCCTCTTGAGCGGCTCTTTGCTCCAAATTAAAGCAAAAAGGCGAAGAAGCCAACATTTATCCGCCGGAGCTTGCGCCCCAGGCGTTTACCCCTTATGGGGGTGTACTCGCCTGCCCCCCGTAGCCGGTTTTCGCGAAGGAGGGTCCAATCTCTTGCGTTTCTCCTATGGACTCCTTAATCACACTTCAATATTTA
>CAZUPG010000098.1:0-6346 GCA_964622085.1 uncultured Pirellulales bacterium
CTGACAGCATCTCACCTTCTAAGTGCGGCCTCGGTGAATACCACCAGCCTAAGTAATCGGCATAGCCCGCTGCATCCAGTACCATATTCCAATATGGATTGCTTAAGGTCAGCCCCTGCGTAGAAGGAGGATAGCCTATATCTGTAATGTGTGCTCCGCTAATCTGAGCTCCGTAACGGCGCATAGCAGGGGAAGTATTATCCATGGCCTTGGCTGTGCCGCAGATGCTGCTGATGAGGATAATCAATGATAAAATAAATAAAATGAAGAATGACTTTTTCGCTGACATTTTTTGCCTCCTTAAAATTTGTTTTTAGCCACAGATTACACTGGTTTCACTGATTTTTATTCCTTGCCACAAAGACACCAAATTTTTGTTTTTAATCACGGATTACGCAGATTTCACTGATTTTTATTCCTTGCCACAAAGGCACCAAATTTTTGTTTTTAATCACGGATTACGCAGATTTCACTGATTTTTATTCCTTGCCACTAAGGCACCAAGACGATAATATATTTATTTTTCCTTTGTGCCTTCGGGTCTTCGTGGCTAATTAGGTTCGACAAGCTCACTATGTAACGGTTCTAATAAATATAGTCCACAAATGCGCAAAAATGTTACAGTCTTTCTGCAAAATTTCTAAAATAATCGATAAATTCTCTAACTTGGCCTCTGGCAATAGCTTATCGCATTCGTGCTGAAGTGTAACCAATCCTTAGTGGCCAGAAGGCCAACTTGGATAAATCCGCCCAACGTACCCGGATAAATCCCCCACAGCTTCTTTTTCTACATGAAAACCTAATTTTATCCTATTTAGACGCCTCTGTCAAGAAAATTATAGGACTTTTTTAACATTTTTTGTAATTCGGAGCACTTGCAGACTTGATAGTTGGAAGCGAAGCAATGACGAAATCGCACGTTTAGAAGATAAACTTGTGGAGCCCCACGGGCATAGCCCGTGGCACCTCCATCTTCGGCGGATACCCTTTTCGCATTCATCGTCCGACGCCAAAGTCCGGCTATGGACGACGGCGTCCACGGGTAGAACCCGTGGCTTTCTGCGAAGGCGGGTAAACCCAATAGCGGTGATTTTGATTTATGGCGGCCTTGATTACTATTATTATTATTGCGCCGTTTTACTTTGGCAATCCGGAACTATGATTTTTTCAGCCCAGTTGCGCCACTCAGCGGGACCTTTCTCGATAAAATATTCGAACGATTTATCATCAGCTAACTGCCCCAATAGAGTCTTGCGGTCAGCCGGGTTCGGCACATCTTTAATAATTCGTTCTCGAAGCACCTCCAGCTCAGCTAAAAATTCACCGTGTTTGTCGGTAAAGACCTGCTCCAGCTTTTTTCTTATATGACCTGCATAAGCCGGATAACGACCTTTGGTTCCTATAGCTATCTGCAGGTCGCCGCGTTTTACAACAGCCGGGACGAAAAAGTCGCAAAGCTGCGGTTCATCAACAACGTTGCACAGAATCTCCAACTCCTGACAATCCTTGTAAATCCGCTTATTGAGGTCTGGTTTATCTGTTGCAGCTATTACAAGAACCGCTCCAGTAAGACAGCTCTTGGAATACTTCGCTCTTACTAATTCAGCGTTTGTGCCCCGGCAAAGAGCGGTCATCATATCACTGATTTGTTCAGCTACAACCACCAGCCGAGCACCAGCAGCAAGCAGCGCCTGTGCCTTTCGCACAGCTACCGCCCCACTACCAACTACGACCGCACGCCGACCGCCCAATTCCAGAAATATAGGATACTTAGCCATGATAATAACACTATATCTACACTTCGCACAATTCAAAGAAAATTCTAAGCTTTTCAATTCGCGACTCTGGATGCTATATGCTGGATACTTCCGCCTCCGTTAAAACTATGGCGAGACAAGAGTTCTGAGTTTTGAGTTATGCGGAGGAAATTTCATCAAGATTGCTCTGAAGTTTTCCTTTCATCGGCAATCTCTTCAATGTACTTACGAAGGTCAGGACGAATATCTACAAACTGATATTCTATGAGAGATCTTTTCTCATCACGTTTAACAACGGCATGAAGGGAAATTTGTCGAATGATTCCGATTGTTTTTAACTGAGTTTCAAACATTGGAATTCTGTCAGATTTCCGTCCCCCCGTCGTTATTGTTTCATAAAATGCACTATGCAGAAAAGGATTTCCTTCTATTTCAAGAGACAATTTTGTCTTGATGGCAATGGTCAAAGGTATTTCACGAGTCGTCTCGTCTTCGATACCAACATCAACGTGTTCAATCTCTACAGGGATTACTTCGATTATTCTTTTTATATAGGAGTTTTCTGGAATATCGTCCGTTTTGTATCCATATATCATCATAATGCTAACGCCTTTGTCTTCAACTTGTCTTACTACAGCTTGAGATATAGCATCCCAGTGTGGTGAAAGAAATCCTTTTACCTCGGCTTCAAGAGCCTCTCTTCGGTGTTTCCATGTGGCATCAAGCTTTTGATCTAAGAGTTTTCTGGCGTCTTGAAGACTATTTACCCTCTCAAATCTAACGTCAAAGTGGGCAAACCTTTTTTTCAATTCCTCTGCTGAAAAGACGTTATCTTTTGTAACTAAAACGTATGTTTTGTAATTCCAATTGCGTTGTGGAAGTTTAAGCATTGAAAGAATGATCAATTCGTCCTTAAATCCTTTGTTTGAATTTCTAAATGGAGGAATGGACTGAACAGCTTGTGTTGTGAGTCTTCGAATGGTGGTTTTTGGCGGACACAATAAGCGGCAGCCAGAATTCTTTAGATGGCTTATAAGAAATCTATATACATTACTTAGAAAGCCACTCTTGGTTATTTTGAATTCGGGTATTTCCGAAAAATATTTCTTGATATGACTTCCGGACTTTAAGTATTCCTCAAGACTATTGAAAAATTTGTCTATTCTATGCGTGAGCCATTCACGGGCTACTACATCTGGAATGTAAACATCGGAGCCGATATTTTTAGCATCTGCTATAAGTCCTGAAAGATCACCTGATACGAGATTCTCGGGCAAAGAATCGAGGATGTTGGTGTCTAAAAAAATAGCAATCGGAAATATTTCTTGGTTGTTATTGACAGTCATGTGTTAAGCTCCGATTTAAGATACAATACGAATTGTTTACCAGTATATCATTTCAATTAGGTTGCGCCAATAAGTAAGCAAGCTTTATATTCACACTTATGGGCAAGTCCAAAAGAAAGTGATTGTATCCTTCGATTTGCTCCTTTTTTTATAGCATTTAACCAATAAAAGATTACAATTATACAAGGTATGAGTAAAATAAAGAAATTACAGGCGCCTTTGACGGAAAAAGATGTGCGTTCGTTAAAAGCTGGTGATGAGGTTGTTATCAGCGGCACAATCTATACCGCCAGGGATATGGCTCATAAAAGATTGTGCGAGGCGATAGATTCCGGCGAACCGCTGCCGTTCGAACTCAAAGGAGCGATTATCTATTTTGTCGGCCCGACGCCGGCACGACCCGGCAGAATAATCGGCGCAGCCGGGCCAACTACCTCAGCGAGAATGGACCCATACAGCCCAAAACTATTAGCCGGCGGCCTGAAAGCAATGCTCGGAAAAGGATATCGTGGCGCCGAAGTTAGAGAAGCCCTGAAAAAATACACTGCTGTCCACCTTTCCACTATCGGCGGTGCAGGGGCATTGCTCAGCAAACATATCGCAAAAGCAGAAATAATCGCCTACGAAGAACTGGGAACAGAAGCCATAAGGAAATTACAGGTCGTTGATTTTCCAGCTATCGTGGCATACGATTGTTATGGAAATAGTGTTTATGATTAGCCACAGAGAGCACAGAGACCACAGAGAAAGATAAAAAAGAAGATAGATTCCTGCTTGCGCAGGAATGACAATATTATAAACGTCTGTGGCATAAAACAAAAAGGGGCAAGATGAAGGTAGCACTTCTTGGCTTATTGCAATCGGGCAAGAGCACGATTTTTGCCGGGCTAAGCGGTAAGCCAATCCCGCCGCCCGGCTCAACTGCGGTTGAAGAAGCCATAGTACCCGTGCCGGACGAACGGCTCGACTGGCTAACTGAACATTACAAGCCCAAGAAAACCACCCACGCAACCATCGACTGCCTTGACCTGCCCGGCTTTAACTTCTCTGATGAGCATGGCCGAGCAGCAGCGAGACGGCTGATTAACCAGATAAGAACTATTGATATGTTTGTTCTGATCGTGCGGGCCTTTGAAAATCCGGCAGTACCCCCCTACCGAGAAGCAATAGACCCTGCCAGAGACTTAACTGAATTACAGACAGAATTACTGCTCGCCGACCTGGAACTGGTAACGACTCGTATCGAACGGCTCGAAAAACAGCTGCATAAACCAACCAAAACCCAGGCGCACGATAAAGCCGAGTTAGAACTGCAAAAGAAATTGCAGGAGGCAATAGAATCTGAGAAGGCGATTAGCTCCGCTATCGAAACTGAAGCCGAGCGTAAGATGATTAAATCGCTCGGATTCTTGACCTTAAAACCGATGGCTGTCGCTGTAAATACGGCAGAAGATAAGCTAAACGAGAAATTCGACTTTTCCGGCCATATTGATTCTTCAGTACCTGTTATAACATTCTGTGCCAAACTACAATACGAACTATCGCAGTTGGATGACAAAAGCAGAGCGGAATTTATGGCTGACCTGGGCGTCGCCGAATCGTCGGCGAACAAATTCGTCAAAAGCTGCTATTCGGCGCTGAATTTGATCAGCTTTTTAACGATTGTCTCGAATGAGCTGCGGGCCTGGCCTATAAAACAAGGAACATCAGCTCTCGATGCAGCAGGCAAGGTGCATACCGATATTAAACGCGGCTTCATAAGGGCGGAAACTTTTAGCTTTAATGATTTGAAGGAGCTTGGCAGCGAAAAGGCCCTAAAAGCAGCCGGCAAAATCCGACTCGAAGGAAAAGATTACATCGTCCAGGACGGTGATATTATTAACTTCAGATTCAACGTCTGAAGCGGCGAAAAGATACCAAAAAATAATAACGCAGGATGCCTTCGACATGGTTGATGAGTACCGCGACGGCGTGGTCAAAGCGTTAATTGAAGTTTAAATTGGTTTGCAATTTATAGACAACAAAATGCAGGAAATGACTAAAGCAAGCATAATAAGCATCGGCGATGAGCTTCTTACGGGTCAAACACCAAGTACCAATGCCTCATATCTAAGTGAGAAACTCCTTTCGATCGGCATACCTGTTGTCAGCTCCTATACTATCGGCGATGATATAGACTCAATCGTACGGGTGTTTAATTTAGCTGCAGGCGACGCAGATATAATCATTGCTACCGGAGGACTCGGCCCGACTGATGATGACCTGACCCGCCAGGCGCTGGCGAAGTTCTTAAATAAAAAATTGCAACTGCAAGACGAGCTTCTACAAAAAATACAGAATTTCTTCACCAGCCGAAATCGCCAGATGCCGGAAAAGAATAAGATTCAGGCATATATACCAGCAGATTCAAAAGCCATTGCCAACAGCCTCGGAACAGCGCCGGGTATTATGGCCGAAATCAAAAATAAAATCCTAATCGCTTTACCCGGCGTACCATCGGAGATGAAGCAGATGTTTGAAGAGTCCGTTCTGCCGGAGCTTACTGCACTGGCGATTGACCAAGTGATAGTTATACGAAAATTGAAATGCTTCGGGACAGGCGAATCGAACATCGCTGAACTACTCGGCCCAATGATGCAGCGGGGCAGAAATCCCCTTATAAATTGCACCGCTCATTATGGTGTAATTACATTGACAATTATTGCTACCGCAGAAAACAAAGACCAGGCCCAACAAATGGCTGAAAAGGACGAAAAATCGCTGCGGGATAGGCTCAGAGAGCTAATCTACGGAACTGGCGAACAGACCTTATCCGAGGTGGTGGGTGAAAAATTAGCTCAGCTGAAAAAGACGCTGGCAGTAGCCGAATCCTGTACAGGCGGGACGTTGGCGAAGCTGCTGACCGACATCACAGGAGCAAGCAGGTATTTCACATACGGCTGGATTACTTACAGCAATACTGCTAAAACCACGGAACTCGGCGTACCGACTGATTTGATTGAAAAATATGGTGCCGTAAGCAAGCAAGTCGCCCAAGTGATGGCTCAACGTGCCAGAAAGAAAGCTGCAACAGACTTTGCCATCGCTATAACCGGTATAGCCGGCCCCACCGGAGCAACCAAACAAAAACCCATCGGCCTTATATATATTGGTGTAGATTCCGATAATGGCTGTGATACACAACGCTACATCTTTTCTGGCGATAGAGATTCAATACGGCTTCGGGCAGCTCAAACAGCCCTG
>CAZUPG010000099.1:0-6330 GCA_964622085.1 uncultured Pirellulales bacterium
ACGGCGGACAAGTTTCGCAGGGGTGACATCGTCGGTTTTTGCTTTCCGCAACAGAAACTAACTAAGGTATTATCAGATGGTAATAGTACTTTTCTTTAGTGAAATATACTATTACATTAAAAATATTTTCAAGGATTTTTTTGTGCGGATGGTTTTAGATATTATGCTTTTGAACCAGTTCAATGTGGCTTTCCGCCGGTAGGAATAGAATGCAGGGTGGGGTCGTAACCCCACCGATGAACTTTAGTCACTTCCAACTTTGCCGTTTAACAGCTCTGATATGATTTGGACGGCGTGGTCTTTGGAATCTACATTTTTCAGTTGTTTGAGGAGGATTTTCTGTTGGTCCGTAAAACAAACTGGAGTGTGTAAATCGAAATCAGCGACATTGTAAACTTGTCGGATTTTGTCGCAGAGATTTTCGATACCAGTACCAAACTTGGCGCTTATTTGTACGGTGTTACTTAAAATCTGAGGTAGTGTGCTGGTATCGAACGTCGGAGATAAATCGATTTTATTTAAGACCGTTAGGACAAGTTTGTCGGCTATGTTTTCAAGAAGATTTTCATCAAGCTGCTCTGCAGTTTGGCTATTATCCAGAACAAGCAAAACGAGGTCGGCCTGCTGTATAATCTCGACACTTCTTTGCTGAGATTCTTTTTCAATAACATCATCAGGGCTTTCAGCGAGCTTTTCATATAAGCCTGCGGTGTCAATTAATTCTACGAATAGCGGGTCTATGCGGCACTGGGCGCTGACCCAGTCACGTGTTGTGCCTTTGATGTCGGTTACGATTGCCTTTTGTCGGCCGGCTAAGTAATTAAGCAGTGTACTTTTGCCGGTATTCGGCGGACCTACTATGGCCGCTTTGCAGCCGAAAATTATCATTTTTGCTGTTTTGCTGTTTTTTAGTACCTCGTCGGCTTCGGCTGATATCTGGCCAAGAGACATTGTGCTTATATTCTGCTGCCAGTTATCTATTTTTTTGCTTAAGCCGGAGTCGATCTGGTTTGCGATTATTTTTGTGCCCTGGATGGTCTTTGCTTTTGGCTGGGCCAGTTTTGCTTCGATGGCGATAGTATTGAGATGTTTTTGTGCCGATAGTATTTTGGTCAGAAGCTGTTCTGTGGTCAGTGGTTCGACGCCGTTTTTAGCCAGTAGCTGCATTATCATCTCAACGATGAGCGGGTTGCCGTGACAGTGTATGGCGAAATTGTCAGGCCCTTCACAACCAATGTTAACCTGGTCTATTGTCTCCCGCCGTGGCGGGTCATGAATTGTTCCGAGCAGGATTTTGCCGGGTTTGAGAATTGGCTGTTTTGCTTTTATCGGCTTGAATATCCTTTTGATTATGGTCTCGGCTGAATCACCGAAGAGCTGGATTGTTGCTATTGCACCGGTTCCTTTGCCAGTCGTTACAGCAGCGAATGTGCTCGTGGATGATTTAGCAGGCATGTGAGTATGCACCACTACCTCGATTTTTGCTCGATATACTTTTGATATGCCAGAACGATACCCTTTACGACAAGATTAGGCACATAGTTGTCTATGAAATCGCAGTCGTCCTTTATGATTTTTGCGCCTGAGCCGGTGATTATCGTTTGGGGCCATCTGCCGATTTGCTCAGCATAGCGTCTAACCACCTCTTCAAGTGCTCCGATGATGGAGTAATACAGGCCACAATTTATGGCGTCGGCAGTATTTTTGCCGTACGGTGCTTTGGGTTTTGTGACTTCTGTCTTCGGCAGTTGGGCGGTGTTTTCTTTCAGGGCCTGCGCACTAATTTCAAAACCCGGGCAGATGACACCTCCCTGGAAAATACCATTTTGGTCAACCATGTCGATGGTGACAGCGGTGCCGAAATCGGCAACTACTACTGCATTTTCGACTACGGCATAAGCCGCTGCTGCCGAAGCTACTCTGTCGGTGCCGACCTTATCTGGCTCATCCACCCATAAAGTCATCGGCAGGGGGATGTCTTTGCCTATGATGTAGAGCTTCTCATCGAGATTATCCTTTACTATCTCCTGGACAAGCTTGGTCCAGGCGGGTTTTACGCTGCTTACGACGATTACGCCGTTGCGTTTCTTTTCTTTCGAGCTTTCGAGGATTGGGATTTTTTGCCAGGCGGATTTGAAGCAATCTGTCAGCTTTTTGCGGGACCGGCCTGGTATGGATTTGATAAATTGTTCTTCGCCATCGAGAAAAAGCCCGATGTTGATATTTGTATTGCCAATGTCAACTGCGATTGTGTTCATATCTTATTGCTCCGTTGCAGCTTTTGTTTCTCTAACTTTTTGCCATAATATTTCGGTCAGCTCTTTTAGCCCTTTGCCGGTAACTGCTGAGATTGGATACACCTCTTTGTTCAGTTTTTTTCTCAAATCCTGAACCCTTTTTTCATCCGGGTCGAGGTCTATTTTATTGGCGACGATAACTTCTTTTTTTTGAGCGAGCTCTTTGCTGTATTGCTCCAATTCGTTGCGGATAGCTTTGTAGTTTCCGACAGGGTCAGAGCCATCTGTCGGCATTATATCAATAATGTGGACAATAATTCGAGTTCTTTCTATATGGCGAAGGAACTCGATGCCAAGCCCTGCGCCTTTGTGGGAACCCTCAATTAAACCTGGTATATCGGCCATAACAAATCGCCTGAAGTCGCTTAACTCGACAATACCGAGCACCGGCTCGAGCGTAGTGAATGGATAATCGGCGATTTTTGGTCTTGCACCTGAGGTGCGGGAGATCAGTGTGCTTTTGCCGGCGTTCGGCATACCGACTAGGCCAATGTCGGCGATGAGCTTCAATTCGAGCCGAATATTTCTCTCCTGTCCTATTTTGCCTTGTTCAGAGTATCTTGGGGTTTGATTAGTAGCCGTCGCAAAGGCCTTATTGCCTCTTCCGCCTCTTCCGCCACGACAGATGCGCACCTTCAGTCCGATTTCGTTGAGGTCTTTCAGAAGCAGGCTCAGATCGACGTCGTAGATAAGTGTGCCCAGCGGGACGCCGATTACAAGGTCTTCGCCATTCGCTCCGTGTTTGTTGCTGCCCGAGCCGGGCTGGCCGTTTTGCGCCTGCCAGTGATGTTTGCCGGTGAAATCCATTAGGGTATTGAGGTCTTCGTCCGCCTGAAAATAGACGCTGCCCCCTCTTCCGCCGTCGCCGCCATCGGGGCCGCCTTTAGGGACGAATTTTTCCCTGCGGAAACTTACGCAGCCATTGCCGCCGTCTCCCGCCTTAACCCATATTTTCGCCTCGTCAATAAACATAGTGCTCGTATTGCGTGCTGCGTATATCGTATTGCGTATAAAAAAAGGATGGTATACAACCATCCTTTTTTTGCCAACCATTTTTATTATCACTTAGACGACATGGACTTTTCGGCCTTGGAAACGCACCTGTCCATCTGCGGTGGCAAATAGCGTATAGTCCCTGCCTATGCCGACATTGCTGCCAGGGAAGAATTTCGTTCCGCACTGGCGGACAATGATTGAGCCGGCAGTAACATTCTGGCCGGCAAACAGCTTTACGCCTCTGTATTGAGGATTACTGTCTCTGCCGTTTCTCGAAGAGCCCTGTCCTTTTTTATGTGCCATAATTAGTCACCTATGTTCTTTTTAACGTAAGGCCGTAATCACATATCTTTTATATCGTAGTTTTAATCGCCTTGTTTGCTTTTGTCCAGCGTTTTTTTTGAGATTTTAGCGGAAACTGGTCTTTTCGTCCGTCAATAGCCGGATTCTGCCTGTAGTATGGGCTTGATATCTTTTAATGGCACCACACCGATAGTAGCGATTTTTATCCTGCCACTGGGGTCGATAAAGAAGCTGCAGGGTACACCGCTGGTCCCATAAACTCTCATAAAGCCAAAAGGTTTTGGCATATTGCCTTTTTCGAGAAGGACCGTATAGTTCATTTTTTGGTGGGTAACGAACTTTTTCGCCAATTCCAGTTTCTCATTTGTTATGGCCAGCATCGCCAGCTTGTCTTCACTGACGGTTCTGCGCAATTCGATTAGATGTGGTATTTCCACTCGGCAGGGGCCGCACCAGGCGGCCCAGAAGATAATCATAACGTTTTTGCCACGGTAATCGCTTAATTTGTGCTGTTCGCCCTTGATATCAGGTAAAGTAAAATCCGGTGCGGCTTTGCCATACCAGGATTGGTAGGCAGGCCCCCAGGTTCTTGCCGAGCGGATAATGTCATTTAACGTCATTTCTGAACTGGTAGTAATGTTGGTGGACGGTTTTGCGGGTTGTCTGCTACTTTCGTCGAGTGGTTCAAATAATGCGTGTTCGTCGTAGAGCTCTGGTTGGGTTTGTTTGGCAGGTTGTCGGTTTACCATTGCTAAGATTGCTATCACAACGAGTACGATTACAAAAATAGAAATTGCCAGCCCAATGATGGTTCGCTCTTGTTTCTCGAACATTACATATTTCTCCTACAATTGTTAATAAACGAAATCACTATACCATAATTGAGCTGTTGTATAAAGCCAAAATTGACAAACTTTTAGCTTAGTGTGGTATTGGAAACCGTTTGACAAAACGAATTCTAAGATTAACATAAGCTTTTAGGTAATTTGCTATAGGTACTTGGCTTAAGTATTTATCTTTTTCGCTGAGTAATATTTTTCGCTTTTCTTTAAAGAAGGACAATGAGTGAGTTGTCATTCAACATTTTGGCTCAGGGCGCAGAGAATCTCAATATTATTCTGTTAATGGGTCTGGCCATATTTTTTGGGACAGCAGGCGCTCGTGTATTTCAGAGAATTCGCATTCCACAGGTAGTTGGTTATGTAGTTATAGGTTTAATCATAGGCGAATCCGGTTTTAAGCTAATAGGCCGCGATACCGTAGAGTTCCTTTCATCATTTAATATGTTCGCTCTTGGCATCATTGGCTTTATGATAGGCGGCGAGCTAAGGCGGGATGTTTTCAAAAAATACGGCAAGCAATTCTTCATTATCCTCTGTTCTGAGGGCATAGCTGCTTTCATACTGGTAGCTTTGCTTTCTGGATTTGTGGCCTGGCGCTTCACCGGCAACCTTCACAATTCAGTTGCTATAGCCATCGTGCTTGGGGCGATTGCTTCGGCGACGGCACCGGCGGCAACTGTAAATGTACTGTGGGAATATAAAACACGTGGGCCGCTAACCTCAACAGTTCTTGCCATCGTTGCTCTCGATGACGGCCTTGCTCTATTGCTTTATGGTTTTGCATCGAGTATTGCCACAGCCTTCCTTGGCAAAGCAGATGATTCAATATGGATAAATATTCTGACCGCTGGTTTTGAAATTGTCGGGGCAGTAATTTTAGGGGTGCTGGCTGGGTTATTGCTTAGTTTTATTCTCAAGCATATCAAAGAATCGGACAAAGCCCTTGCTTTTACAATTTCCTCGGTGCTGCTTGTCATTGGTCTATCTATGGCGCTAAATGTCGGCTCAATCCTGGCGGCAATGGCATTGGGAGTTACAATTGCCAACCTCACCGGTCGTAAAAGGAAAAGCACGTTTGAGCTTGTAGAAAAATTTGCGCCGCCAATTTACGTTTTGTTCTTTGTTTTGGCTGGTGCTCATCTTGTGCTTGGTGAAATAAAAAGCTGGATGATTGTGATGGTCCTGGCTTATCTTATAGGCAGAACGGCGGGCAAAATATTTGGCTCCTGGTTCGGTGCCAGGCAATCACAAGCAGTGGATGTGGTGCGCAAGTACCTGGGGATTTGCCTATTAAGCCAGGCAGGTGTAGCAATCGGTCTGGCTATCATATCCAGTCAGCTCTTTCCGGAGCAGTTCGGGCATGCAATTATTGTTATTGTGATGACAACGACCTTTATCGTGGAAATATTTGGCCCGATGCTTGTAAAACTCGGCGCCAAAAAGGCCGGTGAAGTAGGACTTAATATTACAGAAGATGACCTGATTGAAACTTATAAAGTTGCTGATGTAATGGACACAAATATACCGGTCATTTCTGCAGGCGCATCCTTGAGCGAAGTTATCAAAGTGGTTAGCAATACCGATAGCTTTTATTATTCTGTGGTTGATAGTGATAAAAAGTTAATTGGTGCTATTACATTGGATGGCATCAGAAATACTTTTGCAACACAGGAGTTAAACGATTGGCTGGTAGCGCTTGATATTGTCGAGCCGATTGTCAGTAAGATTACCCCTGATATGTCCCTGTCAGAGGCATTTGAGATGGCAGAACGGCTTGATGTAGAGCACCTGCCGGCAGTGGCTTCCGGTGAAGATGACAGATTTGTTGGTATTTTGAACTGCCGAGCAGTTCGACGGCAGCTTTCTGCGGAGGTGTTGTCGAGACAAAAAAG
>CAZUPG010000100.1:0-6303 GCA_964622085.1 uncultured Pirellulales bacterium
GTTGTTCTCATCGTCCTGCTATTTCTGCTTGTGCCTGTATTTATATCATCTGAGAAGGGCCGGAAAGTAATACTGACCAGGATTAATAATGCTATCGCCGGCAAAACAGATTTTGCCAGTTTGTCAATGGGCTGGTTCAAGGGCATCAAGGTCGCAG
Organism: uncultured Pirellulales bacterium; assembly: GCA_964622085.1. Classification (GTDB taxonomy): domain Bacteria; phylum Planctomycetota; class Phycisphaerae; order Sedimentisphaerales; family Anaerobacaceae; genus CAZBWE01. The sequence continues at coordinate 158 of CAZUPG010000100.1, forward strand.
ATTTTAGTTTTAACGACAATGCCGGTCGAACTTCCGTTCAGGTCAAGCAAATCGTCACAAAACCACACTATGGCTCTATTCTGATGGGCAGTTTGTCCTTCGGCCAAACGATAATTGATAAGCCGAATATAGAGATAAATTTTAAAGCCGAGCAACAAATAACTGAATCCCCGCATCAAAAAATACCGCCCGAAGAAAAACCTCGGTCCGTGATGCTGCCAATAAAAAGAATCGACCTTATTATCAATGACGGCAACGTTAAAGTTACCGACCGCCAGGCGCAAGTTGTTGAGCTTTCACAAATAAACTCGAAAGTGAATCTACGGCCACTGGGCCAGCAAACAGATTTCGATATAAATTTGGCTGTTTTGGATAAGGATAGACACTCTCAGGTTCACACAGCCGGTCAGATTAAACCGAAGCGAACAAAAACCGGCTGGAGCTTCAAGGGGACAAGTGGCGAATTTGTCGTTGAAGTCAACGACCTGGACCTTGAATCACTTGCGCCCTTTTTTGCATTAACCGGACTTGAGGCTCAGGCCAAAGGTATTATTTCAGCTTGTTTAGATAGTCAAATTAAAGACGGTCAGGTTGAAAATCTAAGTGGCATAATCAACGCAACGAATCTGGATATAACAACTGCCGAACTAAAAGGCGATAGATTCCAAACTGGTAGTTTGGATGTAGATATAAAGCTAAGCCACAAAGACGATGCGATAAATATTGACAAGCTGCAGCTTAAAAGCGATTGGGCCGATGTAACAGCCAGTGGAACCGTTCCCACAACCTTTAAGTCTTTAACTGATTTTTTGCAACCCGATACAAATTATAATTTACAAGCCGGTTTTGATTGCGATTTAGCTGCCGTCCTTTCGCAAATGCCTAAAACTCTGGGACTAAAAAAAGGTACGGAAATAACAGCCGGGCGACTAAATGGCAATATTCGAACATCTACCGAAGCCGGCCAAAGAAAAATCCAAGGCCAGGCAATTCTCTCAGGATTACAGGGCGCAGTAGAAGGAAAGAACATTGCGCTATCACAATCTGTCAAAACAGAAGCACAGATATCCTCGGATAAGACAGGCATAAAGTTTGACAAATTAGGCGTATCTTCCTCATTTGCTAAAATCTATTGCACCGGCACTACCGAGATACTGAACTTTAATGCCGATGTAGATTTGAAAAAATTTCAATCAGAGTTTGGGCAATTCGCAGATTTAGGCCCATACCAGATAGCCGGTGAACTTTCCAGTAAGGGCCGGCTCTCCATCACGGCCGATAAAATTAGCACTATCGGCTCATCAGCAGCTAAAAACCTTGTACTTACTTCAGAGAAAAAAGCCACTGCTTCTGAGCCGGCTGCTGATGTAGCTTTTGCTTTTGCTATCGACCGGAAAAACAACCTCATCACTATTGATTCTGTAAAAGCCAACGCAACTCTTGGCCAGTTTGCTATAAAAAATGCAGTCCTGCCTTTGAATAAAAAAGCCACAGAACCTATGAACCTGCCCATCTCTGCGAACAATGTCAACCTTCAGAAGCTCCAGCCATTTTTAGTTCTGTTCGCATCCTTTCCGAAACAAATGCAATTATCCGGCATTGCCACTTCGGCTATCTCCGTAAGCTCTAAAAAAGACACCTACATAGTCACAACTGACTCGACAAAGATTAAAAATCTAAAGGTGTATTACCCAGACCAGAAACCTTTTGAGACAGATGAAGTTTTCCTTGTTTTTGACGCTGAGATTGACCCGCAGCAGAAAACTGTCAATGTCAAAAAAGTCCAGCTTGAAAGCCCGCAGATAAAAATCAAAGAAGGTCAAATCGAACAGATAAATAAAGATGGTAAAACCCAATTAGACGGTAGCGTTGACTGTGAATACGACTGGTCGGCTGTCAGCACTTTAACCGGCCCATTTTTGCCCCAGGGCTTAAAACTTCAAGGCAAAAGAAAAGACACCATCAACTTCACAAGTGAATATCCGGCCGGCCAGCCGGACAGATTACTGGCCAATCTTAATACAAAAACCAAAGTAGGTTTTGACAAAGCCGAGTATATGGGCCTGCACTTTGGCACAACCGAAGCAGACGTCCAAATCCAAAACGGCTTATTAAATATCGCTCCATTTTCTACGACCGTCAACAACGGCAGGTTGAACTTTGCTGCAAAGATTGACCTCAAGCAAAAACCTTTTGTGCTGCAAGCCACCAGAGCTATGCAGATTATAGATAAGGTCGAAATCAACGAAGAGGTGAGTAAGAATCTGCTGGAATATCTAAATCCCATATTCAAGGACCAGGTGAATATTACTGGAATTGCAAGTTTCTACTCTGAAAAGCTTGCTATACCGCTTGGAAGAGACACAGATAGAAAATCGGAAGTTGTTGGAACGGTCGGAATTGAAAATGTGAAGTTACAGACAAAAGGCCTGCTGGGAAATATCCTGTCCGGGACACGAACCGGCAGAAATATTGATGCAGCAGTACTTCCTACAAAATTTGTTTTGCGAAATGGTCGGCTAAGTTATGATAATATGCAGATTAATCTCGATAAATATCCGGCTAATTTTGGCGGCTCTATCGGGCCTAATAGGATATTGAATATGAAGGTCATAACACCTTATATACTTACGAAGGATTTTGAGCTGGAAACAGTAAAAATTGGTGAAGAAAGCGCTGCGGAGAGAATTTCACTTGCACTTGTTGGGACCATCGACCGGCCGGAGCTTGACTGGGGCAAGCTAACTGAAGAGCTGCTCAAACAACAATTAAGACAAAGACTCCAGGAAGGGCTTGAAGAATTGCTCAAGAAGAAAAGCTCCCCCAGTGAAACTGGGGGCTAAATATAACAAGGTATTGGAAAGGAATGAGGATGGAATTGTTGAAGAATCTTTTAACCACACCTACTACACAACTTGGCAAAGCAGGACGGTTTGCAGTCTTTCAAATCAAGCTGTGGTCGCACTGTGCCCGGCTCTTAAAGAAGAACCACTCTGGCCGGCAAGCCGCAGCCCTTTCATATCACACCATCTTCGGAATTGTTCCTCTTTTTATCGTAATGCTCTGGATATTCCAGCTATCTCCTGCTTATAGTGATGTTGGCGAAAAAATAAAAGGTTTTATCTACGACCAGATTCATCTCTCGAATATTCAGTATCCTGACCCTCAGAACACCGACCAGACTATCAGTATCACCGAACACCTCGATAGGGTGGTCGCAAATTTCTTCACAAAAGCCGGTCAGGGCACGATTACATTTATTAGCTTGGTAATCGTGGTATGGGTTGCATTATCACTACTGTCAACAATAGAAAGAGCGTTCAACAATATATGGCATGTTGCCAGAGGCAGGAGCTTTTTGCACCGAATGATTAACTACTGGGCCCTTTTGACGCTTGGGCCTTTGCTGGTTGGGGTCGGCGTTTACATTGCCACACGATACGCTGCCGTTGGGCAAATTCAAAAAACCATTCTGTCGCATATAGGTCCTGCTTTTTTGTCGTATATAGTGGCAACCGTTGCATTTTTTCTGCTTTACTTTGTCCTGCCGAACACAAAGGTTCAAGCAGGAGCAGCCATTTGGGGCGCAATTGTAGCAGTTTTGGTCTGGAGTCTTGCCAAGTGGGGCTTCGGCCAGTACGTTACGGAATTTATACCCTACAGCAAGCTTTATGGTATCCTGGGCCTTATTCCCCTGGGTGTTTTGTGGATTTATATAACCTGGCTTATCGTGCTGTTTGGCCTGCAATTGACATTTACAACTCAACACCTCAAAACCCTTGACGCCGCCGAGATTGCCGCAGCAAAGAAGACCGAGGAATATTTCATAGCCAATGACCTTACTGTTATTAACATCGTCAGGGAGATTGCCGCTGGGTTCCAGGCAAATCAGGCTCCGGTCGAGGCAGAAGTTATATGCAGTAAATTAAATATCCCTGCTGAATTCGGCGAAAAGATCCTTGACCATCTCGTCAATAGCGGTCTTATCGTGAGGACATCCGACCCTCGTGCAGGTTTTATGCCTGCAAAGGACCCGGCAAATATCAGGTTATCCGATATTGTTGAATCCGTAAAGGCGGTGAGCTTCGCCCAGCCCGCCCTGAGCGAGGCCGAAGGGTCACCGACCGACCAGCCGGCAAATCTACAGCAAATAGCCCAAACTCATCAAGAAGCGTTAGCCCAACACAATCTAAAACAAATCCTAAGCTCTGAGAAGGAAAATTAAAGCAGCTTAATCAAAGTGTCTGTGGCATTATAAATAAAAAATGCTCCAAAGCCAATCAACGCCACCGAGCAAATCCGTAAAACAATTCGCTGGCTGCGTTGGCCGAGTAAACCTGTGCTTTTGAAGCTCGCCCACGACAAAATCTGTAACCATACAAAATCACATAGCCAGTGTATGATAGCAAATAAAGCAAAGGCCCAGATGCCCAGTCCTTTCGCAGTCATTGCGAGGGTCAATCCTACGGTAGCCCACCAGAATAGAAAATAAGGATTCCCCCCCGACAGTATTACGCCGGCTGCTACCGGTCCACTTTTAGTAACTTTGACTTCTCGTGTTTCTATGTTTCTTAAACTACGCAGCATCTGAATTGCCATAATCAAAAGGAACATCCCTCCAGCCAGTCCGATTACGATTTGAGCAGGGGTTGATTTAAGCAGTTTATCCATCCCTAACATAATCAAAATCATCAGGGGAAATTCGATAATCCCATGCCCGATTGCAATAAGTGCTCCGGCAAATCGATTATTTGTCCCCATTGCAATCGCAGCCGCTGTCATCGGACCGGGAGCCATCACGCCTGAAAGTGACACCCCAACTGCTGTAATCAAAAAAAAGAATAGCTCCATTAAGCCACCGCTCACTCTCCAATAATCTTTACCAAAACTCTTTTTTTTCTTTTGCCGTCGAATTCGCCGTAGAATATCTGCTCCCAGGGGCCGAAATCAAGCTTGCCTGCTGTAACCGCCACCACTACATCCCTGCCCATTACACTGCGTTTCAGATGTGCATCGGCATTGTCCTCAAAGCCATTATGGCGATACTGTGAATATGGTTTCTCAGGTGCCAATTTCTCCAGCCAGACCTCGAAGTCCTGATGCAGACCCGGCTCATCATCATTTATGAAAACACTGGCGGTAATATGCATAGCGTTACAGAGCACAAATCCCTCCATAATACCACTTTCTTTAAGGGATGCTTCAACCTGCGGCGTAATGTTGATATATTCTCTTCTGTTTTTCGTATTGAACCAGAGCTCTTTTTTGTAACTTATCATAACTTTTTTCTCCATCTTTTTGCCACAAAGGCACCAAGAACCAATCATATTTGTTTTTTAACATTTATTTCTTAGCGACCCCTGCCTTCGCAGGGGCAAGCTTGTCCCCGCGGAAGCGGGGATGTCTTGGTGGCTAATCCGGTAATTTTTATCCGCCAGACGTACGGCGGATTTATCACTTTCGCGATTTTAGCACGTTTTGCTCTGTATTGAAATATCATCTTGAAAAATTCAACATCATCCATTATTTTAGTCATTATTATTGATGTTTGAATAGGTAATGGAACAAACGAACTGCCGCTCCTGCGCAAGGTTGTCACCCCTGCCTACGAGCAGGGGCAGGAGTCCAGAAAATGCTGATAAACTTGTTCTCACGAAGGCAGGGAACGGCTGGATTCCCGCTCCGCCAAGAAACGGCGGACAAGTTTCACGGGAATGACAGGGAAAATTATGCAATGTGATATTTCAGGAGAAAACGAATGGCAGACAAAAAAGCAGACCTGGCCGGCCCAGGCATCGGCGACTATGCCGAATTAGAGAAAATCCTGCCGCAGGATTATAGCTCCCTTCTGACACCAAAAGAAACTCAGATTGCCACTTACGCTGTTAAAGACTACATTGAGGAAAATCTCTGCAAAGAGCTTAATCTGATTCGTGTTACTGTTCCTCTTATCGTTGATGTTGAAAGTGGCATCAATGACTATCTCGACCGTGACGGCTCACGCACACCAATCGGGTTCCATATCTCAAATGACTACGATAAGAACCCCATCGATGCAGAGGTTGTCCAGGCAGCCACAAAATGGAAGCGAATGGCCTTAAAGCAGTTCGGTATGAAAGTCGGCGAAGGTCTGCTCACCGATATGC
>CAZUPG010000101.1:0-6242 GCA_964622085.1 uncultured Pirellulales bacterium
TTTACCAGGCCCAGAACATCTCCGCCCAGCCGGCTAAACAAAACGTCAATTGCATTAAGCGTCTCTATTGTCATCTCGCTTTCTTCAAGTAGATTGTTTACCAGCCGCACCAGCTCAAACACAACCGAAAGGGCAATAGAAGTATTCAAATCGTCATTCATTGCAGCTTCAAATTTCCCCCTCATCTGCTTTAGTTGCTCCATTACCTCACTGTCAGCTTCGCCTTCAGAGACCTGTGGCATTCTTTTTCGCACCGCTATAACTGTCTCGGTGATTTTTTCGTAGCCGCTCTGCGCCGCAAATAGAGCAGCATCCGAAAAATCCAGAGGACTTCGGTAATGACTATTCAAGATTAACTGCCTGACTGCCAGCGGATTGTAGCTTTTGGTCAATCTTTCGTGCGCGCCGGAAAAGGCCTGTTTTAGCGTAATAAAATTATCCAAACTTTTGCCCATCTTTTGGCCGTCAACGGTAACCATATTATTATGGAGCCAGTAGCGAGCGAACTGGACACCGTTGGCTGCCTCGGCCTGGGCGATTTCGCACTCGTGATGTGGGAACTGGTTTTCCAGCCCGCCGCCGTGAATATCGAAGGGCTGGCCAAGATATTTCGTGCTCATCACCGAGCATTCCAGATGCCAGCCGGGAAAACCCATCCCCCAGGGACTCGGCCATTGCATAATATGGTTCGGCTCAGCTTTCTTCCAGAGAGCAAAATCAACAGGATTCTTCTTGTCCGGCGAAACGTCCACGCGAACACCAGCTAACATCTCTTCGATGTTTCTGCCGGAAAGTTTACCGTAGTCCTTGAATTTGGATACGTCGAAATACACTGAGCCATTGACCTCATAGGCGCAGCCCTTCTCGAGAAGTTTCTTTACCAGCTCAATCTGCTCGGTTATATGACCGGTGGCTCTCGGACTGATGTCCGGCCGAACACAGTTAAGCTTATCCATATCCTCAAAGTAACTACGGGTATAATACTCTGCCAGTGCCATAGGGTGCTTTTTCTCTCTTTTTGCTGCTTCGCCAACCTTGTCCTCACCCTCATCTGCATCGTCGGTCAGATGGCCGACATCGGTTATATTCTGAACATAAGTAACGCTGAAACCGAGATAGCGAAGGTATCGAACCAGGACATCAAAGCTTACATAGCTTTTTGCATGGCCTAAATGTGCGTGCCCATATACGGTCGGCCCGCAGACGTATATTCCAACTCGGCCTTTTTTCAACGGCTTAAATTCCTCTTTTCTACGCGTCAAACTGTTATAAAGCTGCAATCCCATATTTCAAACGCCTTTTGATAAATCGTTTCTTTTCGCCACAAAGGCACCAAGACACTAAAAAGTGTAGAGTGCCTAAAGTTGTGGATTTTTTTAATTTTAGTTCACTTTAGCTCACTTCTTTATGGCTACTTATTTCTCTTTGTATAAGTATATCGGATTTGGTTCAGACAGCAAGAGAACAATCGCCTGTTTAGAGAGTCGGTTTTTTTCTTGCATTTTAGAGCGATGGTTTGGTATAATACGGACGTGTTTAGTCCATGATTCTCACCGCAGAGAACGCTGGGGTCGCAGAGCTCCTTGCTATGTAAAAAACAAGATTTGCAGGATTATCCTGTTAATCCTGTCTAATAGTAATGATGAGAAAGAAATTGGAGGTGGTAAAATGGCAAAGAGAAAATCAACCCTTGTTTTGGTAATGGTTTTTTCGTGTGCGAGCATTTGTTTTGGCAAATACAGCGGCGGCACGGGTGAGCCAAATAATCCGTATTTAATAGCCACGGCAGAAGATATGAACGCAATCGGCGCAAATACAGATGACTGGGACGCGCATTTTCTGCTTGTCACCGACATCAATCTTGCTGATTATACAGGCACACAGTTCAATATCATCGGAAAGTATATAAGTTGGGATGACCCCAACAATAAACCATTCACCGGCGTTTTCGACGGCAACGACCATAAGGTCTGGAATTTTACGTGGAATTCTACCGGCAGAAGTGGTATCGGTCTGTTCGGATATGTCACCTCCACTGGCCAGATAAAAAATCTGAGAATGGAAAATGTCGATGTTAATACTGTGGGAGGGTATGGAGTTGGCGGGCTGGTGGGGAAAATTGACTTTGGCACGATAACCAATTGCTATTCTTCAGGCAGAGTTTTAGGGGATAAAGAAGAAATTGGCGGGCTGGTGGGAGGCAATCAAGGCGGCACAGTAATAGATTGCTATTCGACAGTTACCGTTTCAGGTGGGGATGAGACTGGTGGGCTGGTGGGATACAATCCCGAGGGCGCGATAACGAACTGTTATTCCACAGGCAACGTTTCAGGAAACGAACAAATTGGCGGGCTGGTAGGAGATAATAAGGCGACGATAACCAACTGCTATTGTTCGGGCAGCGTTTCAGGAAACGTGGAGGTCGGCGGGCTGGTGGGAGGGAATAATTGGGAAGGGAATAATTGGGGCACGATTTCAAATTGCTATGCAATGGGGGACGTTTCGGGAGGATATTTCACCGGCGGACTGGTGGGACTCAATGATGGCTCTTATGGCTATGGCACGATTTCCAACTGCTATGCAATCGGCAGCATTTCGGGAGATAGTTACACTGGCGGGCTAGTGGGAGACAATTATGGCACGATTTCGAATTGCTATGCAACAGGGGCTGTTGACGGAAATGATTACACCGGTGGGCTGGTGGGATATGACGAAACCCCAACTTCCTATACAAGTTGTTTTTGGGATGAAGATATTAATCCTGACGTAAACGGCATAGGAAATACAACTGATCCCAATGTAGTAGGCAAGCCAACTGTCGAGATGAAGAAAGAAAGCACATTTACCAATGTCGGCTGGGACTTTATAGAAATCTGGAATATCGGCGAAAACCAGACGTATCCATTTTTGCGGATTTATTATGCAGGCGACATCAATCACGATAATATTGTAAACTTCTACGACCTTGCGATATTAGCTGACCACTGGCTCGAAGGGAGGTAAAAAAGTCAGAAGACAGAGGACGGAAGACAGAGGACAGAAGACAAAGAATCATAAATCCGAATATCTAAATCCTAAATCCTAAACAAATTCAAAACTCTAATGACCAAATGTTCAAAAGAATGAAAAAGGATTAGTTGATTAGCGAATTGGATACTGGATGCTCAATGCTTGATACTCGATACTCGTTGACCAGATTCTTCGCTCCGCTCAGAATGACAAGTTTAGTTCAGAATGACAATCGATAGGTTTGAATTACATAGCCATACCGCCGTCGACGCAGAGGACCTGGCCTGTGATATAGCCGGCATCGTCACTGACCAAAAAGGCGACGGCCTTTGCGACATCCTCAACAGTGCCAAGCCGCCGTAAAGGAATAAACTGCTTTGCAGCTTCAATGACCGGCTCAGGGAGCTTTCTACTCATCTCGGTATCGATAAAACCTGGAGCAATGCAATTTGCAGTAATATTTTTCTTGGCCAATTCGCGAGCTACGGTCTTGGCCAGACCTATCAGGCCAGCCTTGCTGGCGGAGTAATTTGCCTGGCCGGCGTTACCCATTACGCCGGATACGGAGCTTATATTGATGATTCTGCCGAACTTGTTTCTGACCATAGATTTGGAAGCGGTGCGTATCGCAACAAAGGCGGCACGCAGATTCACCTCAATGACCTTATCGAATTCATCATCGGTCATTCTCAAAAGAAGATTGTCGCGGGTTATACCTGCGTTGTTTATTAAAATTGCGATTCCGCCGTGTTCAGCGGCCAACGATTCGAGCACCTCGGTAAACTTTTCGGTATTGGTGATATCGACGCAGCGCGTGATGATTTCGTAACCTTCCTGCTCTGCGGCCTTTTCAAGTTCTTTGAGCTGGTCTTCGATGATATCGAGTCCTGCGACCAATCGGCCTTGTTTTAGCAGCTCAAAAACGATGGCTTTACCGATTCCTCTGGCGGCTCCGGTTACGACGGCGAGTCTTTTGTCAGACATACCTTTCTCCTGAAATTCTAATATCTAAATCCTAAATTCTAAACAAATTATCAAATGACCAAATGTTCAAAAAACTTTCACGAGGTTTTTTTTAACAGTTTCTCTATTGATTGCGAGTTGCTTATATTGATAACTTTTATTTTTCTGTTTATTCTTTTCATCAGGCCGGTGAGGACTCTGCCCGGGCCGATTTCGTAAAACTTTTCAACGCCATCATCTATAAGCCGTTCCATACATTTTTGCCAGAGAATCGGGTCAGTCAACTGCTTTACGAGGCCTTGCTTGATTTCATCGGCGCTTTTGTAGTACCGGGCGTTGACATTAGCGATAATCCTGACATTGGAAGGGTCGCAAATTTCGGTTTTTTGCAGCGCTTCGCCGAGGGCATCAGCAGCACTGGACATCATTTCGGTATGAAAAGCTCCGGCGACTTCCAATCGGATGGCTTTTATGGCACCATACTTTTCAGCGAGCTTTTCAGCTCTCTCGCAGGCGGTTGTACTGCCACTTACAACGATTTGGCCGGGGCAGTTGAAATTAACCGCTTGTAAAATTTCATTCTCCCTGGCTTCATCACAAAGCTGAGTAACTTTTTCTTCATCAAGGCCAATGGTACTGACCATCGAACCGTTTGTTGCATCGGCAGCGGCCTGCATTGCCTGGCCTCGTTTTTGAACGATGATAAGCGCATCTTCGAAGCTAATGACTCCAGCGGCATAAAGGGCGGTGTATTCGCCCAAGCTAAGGCCTGCTGTTACATCCGCCTTTATATCCGTAGCAGGGGGGTGAGTCCTGATGACCTCCAATATGGCTGCAGAAGCTACAAAAATTGCGGGCTGGGATATCGTGGTGGTATTTAATTTTTCCGCAGGACCTTCAAAACAGATACTGCTCAAATCAAATCCAACTATTGTATTGGCCTTTTCAAAAATCCTGGCAGCTTCGTGGAAAGTATCAGCGATATCTTTTCCCATTCCTACAATCTGAGCCCCTTGTCCCGGAAATAAAAAAGCGGTCTTCATAATTTGTGTCTCGTAACGTGGTACGGTCTTCCAGCCCGTGCTACAGTTCATTAAAACTGGATTACGTTTGCGCCCCAGGTCAATCCTGCGCCAAAAGCGACGAAAATAACAATATCACCCTTTTTGATTCTTCCTTGCCTTCTACACCCGTCAAAGGCGATGGGCACCGAGGCCGCTGAAGTATTTCCGTATTCGGCGATGTTCAGGTAAACCCTTTCATCAGGCAGGTTCAGTCGTTTTGCAGCGGATTCAATGATTCTGGCGTTCATCTGGTGTGAGATAAGCATATCAATATCGTCAATGCTCAATCTGCAATGATTCAGACAGTCAGTAACAGCTTCAACAATCCGGCGAACCGCCTGCTGATAGACTTCCCTGCCCTTGATTTCCATATAGATTTTTTTCGGATCTTCCAAATCCTTATCTGGCGGATGGAGGGACCCATACGCCTGGCAGTTCAATGCTTCCCAGCGGTCCCCATCTGATGACATAGTGCTGTAAATGATGCCCTTGCGCCCACCTTCACTTCGTTCGATAACAACCGCTCCCGCACCATCCCCAAAAAGGATACAGCTTGTTCGGTCGCTCCAATCGGTAATTTTAGTCAAAGTTTCGGCGCCTATTACAAGTGCGTTCTTAAGTCGGCCGCTTTCTATAAACTGCTGGACAATAGACAGACCATACACAAAACCGCTGCAGGCAGCGGCCAGGTCGAACACCCAGGCCTTCTTGGCTCGGAGATTCCTTTGTACAAATGACGCAGTCGAAGGGAATACCATCTCAGGCGTAATAGTGGCCACAATAATAAGTTCTAACTCGCGAGGGTCGAGATTTGCATCAGCCAAGGCCCTTTTAGCAGCTTCTGTAGCTAAAAATGCGGTAGTTTCATTGTCATTGGTGATATGTCGAACCTTGATACCCGTGCGGGACGTAATCCATTCGTCAGTGGTGTCCACCATCTTTGCCAGCTCATTATTTGTTAGAGTTTTCTCCGGCGCAAAAGAACCACTGCCTGTGATAACAGCGCGATAGGTATGTGGGCGTTCGTCAGTTAGATTGTTCATTAGCTACCCTTACACAAGTTTCTGATAGATACTCGACGATTTTATCATTTATTTTTTCTGTATAAAATTTTTTGGAGGCCAAAATAGCATTTTTTATCGTTCTACTTCGGCTTGAGCCGTGACAGATTACCGCTGTTCCGTTGACACCTAACAAAGGTGCTCC
>CAZUPG010000102.1:0-6233 GCA_964622085.1 uncultured Pirellulales bacterium
CGGATGTGATAGAATTACAATCGGCCAATATCTTAAACCATCAAAAGATTCGCTCAAAGTCGTCGAATACATACCGCCTTCGAAATTCAATTGGTGGAAACAAAAAGCGATTGAGCTTGGCTTTGACTGGGTAATATCGGCACCCTTCGCCCGCAGCTCGTATTTCGCGGAGATGACTACAGCTACGTAGCTGCTCTGTTGTTAGTGAGCGTTTTCAGCAGAGATTCAAGTTCGACCTTGCGGGGCATCAAGTCCTTTCGGACAGCACGCCGGTTTAGGAGGTAAACACCCCAAAAGACAAGTACCACGATTAGCGTAACGACCAGGCATTCGGACAGAACTAACTTCGCAGACAGCACCTTGAACAAATGCCAGTTAACTACAAATAAAAACAGGGCAATCCCGGCGCCAGGCGGTAGCAAATACCACCAGAACACGTTTTTTAACAGCCCAATCTGGTGGTTGACCTGAATAAGAGAGGATTCGATGCAGGCGAGCAATGGGTCGGTATGTCTGGGCTCCTTTTTTCTTTGAAGATGATGATCAACGATGAAAAATGCGGCTACATACAGACATGTCATCGCCAAAATTACATACGAGCCGACTATCCACATATTTTCTGCGCGATTGAATGCGCCGTGCAGGAATACGCCCACCATAACGACAGCAACGGCAACTTCGCGAAAATCACGCCAGAATACGCAGGATTCAAAAGCCTCTTTGTTCCTTTTGACTTCTCGAATCAGCATATCCGAATCAATGGTCAGCCTGAAACTGCTTTCCTGTGATTGCCACGTTTTTTGTAACTCATCAAAAGTCATCTACAAGTCCTTTCAATAATTGAGCCAGTTGTTTTTTGGCTCGATTCAATTTCACCCCCACGTTACTTTTGGAAATCCCAAGCACATCAGCCATCTCATCATAGCTAAGACCATCCAGGCACATAAGAACAATAGAACCGTCGATTTTCGGCAGCTTACGGATTGCTCCATACAACTGGTCCACGATTTGCCTATCTTTCATTGAACCGGTGTGTACCCTTTTTATGTCAGGCATTTCGCTAATGTCTATCACCGGCCTGCGATGTTGGCGCCGCTTTTTCGCAGCTCGCTTCCAGACCATCGCCGTATTCAGCGCCACCCTGTAAATCCACGTCGATACCTTCGCCTTTTCCTGAAAATTAGGAATTGAGGACCACAACTGTAGGAGAATCTCCTGAAATAGGTCATCCTGGTCTTCCGGCGTACCTGCACAGGCCCGAACAACCTTAAAAATCAACCCCTGGTGCTCACCAAGCCATTGTTTGAACGTTGTTTCCCATTTGTCATCTATCATCCGGACTACCTGCCCTCAATAACAATAGTAACAATAATTAGGGATTTCTTACACGCCCATTCTAAGTTTTTGTGCTTTTTTTGAGGGCAGAGTCCGAACAAGCAAGCAAAGAGCCATAGAAGTTGGATTTTCCTGCTTTATGTCTTCACCATTCACCCGCAGCTCATATTTCGCAGAGCAGTAAAGACAGATGTCAGCACAAGGTCAACTCTGCCCTTTCCACTGCCAAATCTGATATGTGGTTAAGATTTTATTATTTGCACTTGTCTCTTTGATGGTTTATTATCTGGCTCTGTGTAAAAATGGGACACGATTTGAAAAATTTTTTGTTACCCGATGGCAATTGGCTCGTTGAAATGGCAGCCGAAGACTCTGAAGATGTTGAACGCCTTTTACACAATGAAGACGGCCAATTACAGGAAAACGACCGTGAATTGAAACTGCCGGACGCAATTGGTATCTTGCCCATCCGAAATGCCGTTGCCTTTCCGGGGACAGTAATGCCGTTGGCAATAAACCGAGATAGAAGCAAACGCCTGCTGGCAGATACCAAATCTAACGAATCTATCATAGGGCTTGTCACACAGCACAATCCCGAAGCTGAGATTCCTAACTTCAATGACCTCTATTCTGTTGGAACTGCTGCAACGGTGCTCAAGGTCATAAAACTGCCACAGGGCCCAATCCACATTGTGGTTCATGGCATAGCTCGCTTCAAAATAACAGAAGGGCTGACTACAGAACCTTATCTGAAAGCTGCTGTCCAAGCTCTCGACGTCAAAGTAAGAATGACAAAAAGGCTTCAGGCACTCATCGTTAGTGTCCGTCAGACTGCAAACCGCGTTATCTCCTTAAGTCCTAATGTTCCTGATGAGGCGGTTGTACTGTTGCAGAATATTGAAAATCCTTCTGCCTTAGCCGATTTTTTGTCTGCTAATCTTCATATTGACACCGCCGAGAAACAGCAGTTGCTTGAGGAACCTGACTCTGCAAAACGACTTGAAAAAATATCCATTGTCTTGGCAAGTCAGATGGAAGTTCTCGAGCTAAGTCGCAAAATCCAGAGCCGAGTCAAAGAATCCATAGATAAAAGTCAGCGAGAATACTTCCTTCAGGAGGAGCTAAAGGCCATTCAGTCCGAGCTCGACCGAGGAGACCGTCAGAATGAAGAACTAAAGCAAATAAGTAAAAATATCAAAGAAGCCAAAATGCCCCAAAAGATTGAGACCGAGGCCCTTCGAGAGTTGGATAGATTGAGAAAGATACCCCCTGTCTCGCCCGAATATAGTGTCGTTCGCACGTATTTGGACTGGGTCTGCGAATTGCCTTGGTCCATTCAAACTGAAGACCAGCTCGACATTAACAAAGCCGAGCGAATACTAAACGCCGACCACTATAACTTGACTAAAGTTAAAAAACGTATCCTCGAATTTCTCGCCGTTCGCAAACTAAACCCAACCGGAAGAAGCCCCATACTTTGCTTTGTCGGCCCGCCTGGCGTGGGCAAAACTTCGCTTGGCAAATCCATCGCACATGCTCTGGGAAGAAAATTTGTCCGCATATCTCTCGGCGGGATAAGAGACGAAGCCGATATCCGCGGGCACAGGAGAACTTATATTGGTGCTTTGCCAGGCCGAATTCTGCAGGAATTGAGAAAATGTGGCAATAAAAACCCAGTCTTTATGCTTGACGAGCTTGATAAAATCGGGCAGGACTTCAGAGGCGACCCCGCAAGTGCATTACTGGAAGTGCTTGACCCTGAACAAAACTTCAGCTTTACCGACCATTACCTCGACCAGCCCTTTGATTTATCCACTGTTATGTTCATCGGCACAGCGAATTACACCGAACCTGTCCTGCCGGTACTGCGTGACAGAATGGAGGTTATCGAACTGCCCGGTTATACTGGAACCGAGAAACTGAACATCGCGAAAAAGTATCTCGTCCCTCGCCAGCTTGTTGAGCATGGCTTGACCAAAAAACAATTGACCATTAAGGACGAAACAATAATTACAGTAATTCGAAGCTATACTCGCGAGGCTGGAGTCCGTAACCTTGAAAGAAACATAGCCGCCATCTGCAGAGCAGTTGCCACCGAAATAGCCAAAGGCAATAAAAGCCAGGCAAGCATCGGCAAAAAAGACCTCGTAAAAATTTTGGGCCCGGCTCAATTTGAATCGGAGCTTGCCCTGCGAACGGCATTACCCGGCGTTGCCACCGCCTTGGCTTTTACACCTACCGGTGGAGAAATCCTTTTCATCGAATCGGCAATGATGGCCGGCAAAGGTAACTTGCTACTAACCGGCCATATTGGCGATGTTATGAAGGAAAGCGCCCAGGCCGCATTTTCCATCGTAAAGGCAAACGCCGATAAACTAAAAATCGACCCCGCCAAATTCAGAAAATTTGATTATCATATCCATGTCCCCGCTGGTGCAATTCCCAAAGATGGTCCAAGCGCAGGAGTAGCAATGTTCACATCGTTGGTTAGTCTGCTTCTTGGCAGGCCCGCCCGCCCTGATGTAGCTATGACCGGTGAGATAACTCTGCGAGGCCTGGTCTTACCTGTTGGCGGCCTGAAGGAAAAAATCCTTGCCGCAAAACAGGCCGGTATTAAAACTGTAATCCTGCCAGCCAGAAACAAAAAAGACCTCCCTGAAGTACCAAAAGAGGCAAAAAAAGGCCTCAAATTCGCCTTCGTAAAAAATACAAACGAAGCCCTAAAAATCGCATTGAATACGAAGTGAAGCAGCCCACGACCCCAGACTCAAGACACAGGACTAAAAACTAATTTGATAGCGGATTCCACAGATTTTATACTGGAATTGATATAACGTCAAAGCTCACCAGCCGCGAAGTGAGGGCGGTTAATCACAAATAGCCGAGTATTCTATGAAAAGCCTTTCGTTCAGGCTTAATAACATATACCATCGATGGGGCGTCAATGTGCCGCGCTAGTCCCAAAACAAGCGAGTTCTCTTAAGCTCCAATGCAATGGAGTTGGTAATTTTATCCGGACACAACTTTCTTGTTCCAGTCGATTGGCTGGTTAATTTTGTTGCCTCAAATTGTCGTTGTGTCATATCTTTCTCGTTTCTTGGCTTCTCAAAGAGTTGGCAAATATCGCGACGTCCGTACCGCGACTTCCATAATACCCCTCTCAACATCGCAGTGGATGTCGCAGCATTTTTAACCCTCGAAAAAACACAACCACCCAACGATTCCACGATAATAAACGATAAATTATCTTTCGGCCAGCCCTTACAATCTGACAGGGCAACTGAATAAAAGCATTGCGAAATTTCTTAAACTCCATCTTCAAAACTGTCTTCTTCTCTGACTTATACTTTTCCTTCCATCGTCCGCTTTCCGGAAGCAGCAAAGCAAACCATGCTTTTAATGTCCCGGCTAACGAAGCCATCACCATATATGCCCAGTTACTTACCAGATTACGGAATAACATAGAGGTAGGACGCATAACGATTTCACCCCAAGATATTACAGGAAATTCAAGGGGAAATCCGCTTAATAAATTTTAATGATTTGTCAGCAGCAAGCCTTACCTGGTTCCATTCAGCAAATCGTTTACCGCATTTACGAGAAATATATAACTGGCTCCTGTACTGATGACATATTCGTTCTCTGCCCATAGAAAAGGCCAGTCTTCTTTGTTTTCAGGAAAATCGGGTTTTAAGATGAGGACGCCAGGAACGACACCGCCTGCAATAAATGAATAATCAGCCCGATTGTTTCCGTAAGCTACCATTTTCGAATCAGTGCCAACGCCCGAAACAAATGAAATATCAGAACCGGGATGACAGCCGTAAATATAATTCAATCCGCTGAAGGAATATTCAGGGTCAATAATCTCAGGAAAAGCTTTGTGCAAAATGTAATTCGTTATGGCAAAACGAATGACCAGGCCGCCTCCGGCCCAGCCGCGTGTAGAGACAGGTACGCTGAAAGGGTTTTCCTCGTCAAACTTGTCGAGCTGTTCTTTATAATCGCTGACCAGGGCCTCTAACTTCTTTGAATATGATTCGTCCATATAGGGCATTGCGCGTACTGCAAGGTCGGCGTTAAAAATGAACCTTTCCTCAATAATCGGCCATAGCTGGTCTATTTTTTCTGCGTACTGTGCTTCTTTGGTGCATGTCAAAAGCTCCACGGCAGCTCTTAGCTGCTCATATTCCAAGAAGCCACCAGTGGTATTGCCATGACGGAACAAATTTGGCTCGTGGCTGTTTTCTTCGTCCCATACTTTCTTTGCAGTTTCCAAACATTCATCAGCCAGCTTATCGTTGAATCCGCGTAAGGCCCTGCCGGCTGCCGCCAATGCAGCGATAGAGCCGTAATTCAACGGAGTTGATTTACTGGTAAATGCCCATCTGTCATCGAAAGTGCCGCTGGTGAATCCGTCCGATTCACCGCTGGGGAGGTTTGGATTGTAAATTAGATTGTCGGTCATAGTTAATGCATCGCCAAGGTGTGTATATTGTGAGAGGTCGGGCACGATAATACCGCAAATAGCGTGACCAACGGCTCTGTGCTGGGCTATCAGGGCCAGCGTGCCGTGTTCTATCTGCTGAAGCAAATCGGGTTTACCATCGGGATGATGAATATCTACGAAACGCTTTCGCTGGTCAATTGTAGTCTCATCCCTTTTCAGGCCGAAGGTCTCCCATATCTGAACCAGATTCAACACTACGTAATAATGAGTCTGAGTTCGAATATCGTAATCTCCTGCATCGAACCAGCCACCGATGTTCAGGCCGGTAATGTGCTCACCCTGCTTATAAGTGGTATCTGTTGTAGGGCCCTGGGCATACAAATCAAAATGCCCATGATTGACCGGCGCCTGCAATGCATCATCGAGGTGGGATGCGCCATGCCAAACG
>CAZUPG010000103.1:0-6166 GCA_964622085.1 uncultured Pirellulales bacterium
AAAATTGGAAATTTTTGTGAAAATTAACAAAAAAAATGCCCCTCCTCACTCAAAACTCAAAAACGAGCTTCCCGATGTATCTAATACTATAGCGCAATTTAACAGTGAAAACTGCCTTTTTCGGGTCAAAATCCAAGGCACGAAACAAGAAACTATGAAAAGCACGAAATCCGAAATTCACCAAAATAGTTAGACAGGATTTACAGGATAAAACAGGATAAAATGGAGCCCCACTGGCCGAGCCCGTGGTACCTCCATCGCTTTGGCGGAATCCGGTGGTCTTCTGCGAAGGCGGATAAAATCTCGTCAATCCTGTTAATCCTGTCTAAAAAAACATTCGAAATTTCGAATTTAGTGATATAAGCGTAAGTTTTTATACAGCAATGCCTTATATTTCTTAACAAAATTTAAGTTGTATTGTGATGCTAAGTTTTGCCTGGAGTTTCGTTAGTCCGGCCAATTCACTTTTGTTTGCCCCGTTAGAAGCCCTTCGCTCTCAGCAAGGCAAACACAGGCCGGGTCGGCTCAAATTCGCGTACGAAGTCCAACACGGCCCGGCAGAGTGCACGACTCCACTAATTTAATCTGTGGTCTTTGATTCGCCTGCGTTTATTTTCTCAGTCTACTTTTTAAGGCACTCAAGCACATCCTTCAGAGCAACCTCTGCGTAGCAGGTAGCGGCATCGGCGACGCCATAATAAATCTTCAGTTTATCCTCCTCATAGAGCAGCCCGCAGCTAAATACCACATTTGAAAAGAAACCCTCTATTTCATAGTTGGCCTGCGGTTCAAGAATCGGTTTTTCTGACCTTGCGATAACTTTCCACGGCTGTTTTTTATCCAGTAACACTGCTCCAAGACAATAGCGATTGTTTCTGTCGGCGCCGTGATAAATCTCAAGCCAGCCCGGGTCGATTTTGAAAGGTACGGCACTTGCGCCGATTTTTATCTCATCCCAATAGTTTGTGCGAGCCCCACCCCTCCGAGGGGCGGAGCGAGGCCCCATTAGGTAACGATGGTTTCCCCAATAGTACAGGTCGGGCGATTCTGCAATCCAGACATCGTGTTTTCTAAATAGAGGCGAATCCGGCCTGTGCAGAGCATAGTACTTACCATCAATTTGTTTTGGAAAAAGCACAACATCTTTGTTTTCAGGACAGAAGATAACGCCATGACGCTCGAAAGAGCTAAAATCCTTCGTTGATGCCAGGCAGGTCGTCACACCAAAAGGGCAAACTGCGACATAAGTAATATAGTATAGGCCATCAATAAAGGTAATCCTGGGGTCTTCGACACCAAAGCTTTCTACATCATTTGCAGGGGTGATAGCAGGAGCGTCGGCAATCTTAAAGTTGATGCCATCGTTGCTTCGTGCAAGCCGCAAATGTGAAATCGATGTCAGATATGTCTGGTTTGGCGTTGTTATTAATCTGGGGTCTGAAAAATCGGTTTCAGGGTCATTTCTTGGAAATTGCTTTGTGGTCAGCTTACCACTGCCAACGTCGTAAACAGCAGTTAGTACGGTATCCGGGTTCTTACTAATCGGCCTTTCCGCCACCCGAAGAAGTAGAATGACCTCATTCTCAAAACGGGTAACGCCGGCATTAAAAACGCCAATAATTTCAAAGTCATCTCTGGATGGCTTAACATCCTTCGGCTCAATTATAGGATTATAAGGCGAACGAAATACTTTCACCTGCCAGTTCCTTTCTTGCCTGCGGAAGCAGGAGTCTACGACGAAAAAACTGGATTCCCGCTTTCGCGGGAATGACAAATACTGTTTCCGCAACAGCAACTAATTAATAATAGCTGGTGGCAGCGGAGCTTGCAAGCACTTGTCAGGCGGGTTCAATCACAATATTAGCCAGCGATAGCTAAGTACCCCTACACAGTTCATCAAAAAATGGGGTTTTCTTCTTTTCCACACAGAATTTGGCATACAGATACATAGCTGCGGACCACGTCTGCCAGTCCTGTCCCTGTGGTGTCCCATCCTGTGCCCGCAACCATTCGTTAAAGCCAAACTCAACTTTTGCCTCGCGTGCGGGGCGAACAAGATGGGTAAGAGCAATAAGTTTTTTTTCAGCAAGCCGGTATCTTCCCGCTGCTACCAAAGCGGCCACATAAAAGCTACAAATGAAAGGCCAGATTCCTCCGTTGTGGTATTCGCCAGGTTGGTTATACATCTTATATCGCGGAATCCAATCAGGGTCTCCTGGTTTGATATAAGGGAATAAGTTAGGCGGCAAGTCAACTGCCAGGTCTCCACTTGCCCGTAAGGCTTCGGTCTCTGTTTCTACCCATGAAATAAGCTCTGTGGCTCTGGAAGGAGAGGCAATACCTGAAAGAATCGCCAGACTATTACCCAAGAGGTCGAAGCGTTCACTTCTGTACACTTTGTAAGACCACAAGGCATAGTATGGTTTATACCTTAGTACCAAGCCTTCGTGGACATGGCGGTTTTGCCTATCGCCTTTAACGGTAAATCGCCCCATCATTTCTCGTAGCATATCTGCTCTGTCATGTTGGCCAAAAAGCCGCAGATAAATATAAACTACGGTGTTTACAAAAAGCCCGTAACCCAACACCCATTGCTCGTCACGCCAATCACTTGTGGGCAACTGGTCCACAATGACACGATCGGTGGGGCTTTGGTATTCCATCCATAACATCGCCTTATTTACAGCCTTTTCAAGAAAATCGTGATCACCTGTTACCTGGCGGAAGAGTGCCACTGCCATAAGAAATAGCGGGGTGCAATCACTTGAGCCACGGTCGGTGGAATCGTGAACTAATGAAGGCATGTGACCAAGACGGCTTTGGTTTTGAGCCAAAGTTTCAAGGACCCTCCGGAGTGAACGAACAAGTTTGTCATTACCAGAGATTAATACCCCCAAAGATGATATCATCAGGTCTCTTGTGTATGGTTCAGGATAACCCCACCCGGCTACTCTTGGCAGGCCTCGGTATGGACCATGAGCATTATACAACAATACTTTGATTGCGGCGTCCTTTGCCTTGTCAATCAAATTCTCATCCCACTTGTTCATTTTATGAAATTCCCAGCTGTCCTGAGACAAGTTTGACAAATCTCTTAGCTATAACGCGATAATCGTAGTTCTCTACGGCACGTTTTCTTCCGGCTTCGCCCATTTTCTTTCGCGTTTGGGGGTTCTGCATAAGGTCCATAAGATAGTTAGCGACGTCGTGCACACTTGCCCGATAATCAACGGTTCGTGGTCTTTTGAAAACCACACGGTGTCCCGGTTCGTATCCGGACTCATCGCCGAGGGTTGTCTCTCTCATCCGGACTTCCTGAGCAATTCCGGCCAGAAACGCATTTTGACCATGCACCATAGTATCCAACATTCCCATTGCCTTGATGCCTATAACCGGCTTACCACAAGCTCCGGCTTCAATCTGAATCATGCCGAACCCTTCCAGACGGGATGGAGCAGCATAGATATCACAAGCAGCTAAAAGATACGGCATAAAATTTCGAGAGATGACATTGGTTGTGTAGACAACGTTTTTTTCAATGCCCAATTGTGTTGCCAACTGCAGGTCCATAAGGTTTTGCTGTTCTGTGCGAGGCTGGGGCCAAACCTTGCAAACATATTTCCAGTCCGGTGCTTTTGTATCATTAATTGCCAAAGCCTGCATAACCTCTTGGGCACCCTTGGATGTTGCGTCTCCTCCTATGGTAAGAATCATTATCTGATCCGGTGCCACCCCAAGTGCCTCTCGAACAGCGGCAACTTTTGGGTCGCTTTTGTCACGTGGAATAAAGGAGTCCGTATCGCAGCCTACGGGAAGCACTTCGATATTTTCCCCACTAAGTCCGTCTCGCATATAAACCTTTTTGACCCACTTAGAAGCAACCAGGATGAGAGGTAGGGCATTAAGGACTTCATGATAGTTGCCCATGTAACCATCGGCAACCAGCCATGGTACAGGTTGAACACCATATCTCTGGGGGTGAAGCACAAGGTGGGGTGTATGCCCCCAATACCCAACACCAACCACAATGTTCGGTTCAAACCATCGGTAATACCACTCTTTTTCCTGGGCTGATTCGAAGTGCACCGAATGGGCATCAACACCAAGTTCACGTAATCCTCTATAAAGCAAATCGCCCTGCGTTGCAAGCCCTGCTGGCGAAGGCGGGTAATCATATAAGACCATTACTTTCATTTTTTTAAGCTCCTATTATTCAAAATGCTTCTGAGCTTCCTCATTTGATCTAAAGTGCCAAAAAGCTTCCTCTTTAGGAGTTGTTTTGGCCTCGAAACTATCAGGGCCGAAACCATAGATTTTCGTGATAATATCGTATTTCTTCTGCCAAATTTCCTTTTGTAGTTTTACACGTATATCTGCGTCCTTAATCGGCCGGGGCAGATACTTCCCCCCGCCATCCTCGTAAGCAAACATCCATATTTGCTTAGCTGATAGTTTGCCTGCCCGCCATAGTGCCAAAACTGCCCTCCCTGTTTCCTCGTGCCTCAGATGGCGGGTGTATTCTCCCCGAAAGTTGTGTGTAATAACAAGATCAAACTTACTTGAGGGTAGCAATGTAAGAATCACGTTCTGAACCATGATATTGGAGAGTGGCAACTGCTCAGGTTCGTCGTCAAGATTGCCCATTGCTCCATCACCGTTCAGACGCTCAACGGCTTGGAAAAATCGAGGTGCTCTATCACGGTCGCTTTTTCTGCAGAGTGATACCACCGTCCATTCGCTTTCTGGATGCATCATTATTGTGCCACCAGCCCACAGAGTTTCGTCATCTGGATGTGCTACAATCACAGCACAACTGCTGAAGTCCCATATTTTATGACATTCTTTTGATTTAGACATGCTTTCACCTTCCGGAAAAAACCTTATGGTTTGCAATTATACCGATCTTGCCAAAAAACCACCTAAGAAATAAAAACCTTTACTTTACTCCAAAAGCAGTGCCAGGCAAGTTTCCCCAATAATAGCGGTTTGCAGCCAACCCTGCAAGAATTTTCAGCCAAGCTCACTCACATGGCGTGATATTTTACCCTTAATCTATCAATAGCCAATTAGGGAAAGATTTCGGTACTTACGCAAGGCATCCCTTCCGGGATTACGGGGTGTTTAGCTGGCTTTGAAACCGGCAAATAATAGATATCAGTCCGGCCTATAGCTCCAAAATACTGTACCACGGCCATCCCCTCGACTTCGCTCGGGACAGGCCTGGACGTAGTATCACGGGCTGGAAGCCCGTGATACTGCAAAAAAGAGTTGAATTAACTATTAATATATGTTAGAATAAACCGCATAAGAGTCATTTACATAATTTTGTTTTTTAAGACACAATAATCACGAAGGAAGAGTTGGTGGTTAACATCTCAAAATAATAGTGAGGAAGGAAGTAGAAAATGCTTAAACATATAAGAATGTCTCTATTCTCAGCAGCACTTGTTATGTTTCTGTCTGGTTTTGCAGTCGCAGCCGTTTTCCCTCAAGGCGACCTAACCGGCGATTGTAAAGTCGATTGGGAGGATATTCAGACTTTCGCAGAGCAGTGGCTTGACGAAGGCGGCTGTTCGCATTTCGGCTGTGCCGACTTTGACGGTATCAATGGGATTAATTTCACTGATTTTTCTATGCTTGCAAGAACTTGGCAACAGAGAGGTATCGCATTGGTAATCAACGAGTTTATGGCTTCCAATAGCAGCGAAAGCGGTATCAGCGACCCACAGGGTGACTACGACGACTGGGTCGAAATCTATAACTTCGGCGACATAGCTATAGACATAGGCGGGATGTACCTGACGGACGATTTAACTGACCCCACCAAGTGGCAGATTCCCGAGGGTTATCCTGTCGAGACAACCGTTGCCGCCGATGGTTTTATTCTATTCTGGGCCGATAAGGATACCGAAGATGGCCCATTGCATGCAGATTTCAAACTCGACGCCGACGGTGAGCATATTGGGCTGTTTGACGATGCCAATGCTATGATTGACGGTATTATCTTTGGCGAACAAACTGCCAACATTTCCTATGGTCGTTATCCCGATGCCAACGATAATATGCGGTTTTTTATCGTACCAACACCACTGGCGGACAATAACGCGATATACATTGATACTGTCGAGCAGCCCGAATTCAGTCACGAGCGAGGTTTCTACGAAAC
>CAZUPG010000104.1:0-6164 GCA_964622085.1 uncultured Pirellulales bacterium
AATCTGTGAAATCAGTGTCTGGTTTTTCTTTTTCTCAGTAGCATCAATCCGCCCAGACCGAGCAGCAGAAGCGTGGCCGGCTCGGGAACTCTCGCAAGATATTCGTCACCTGCAGCCATAGCTATAGCCGCTGTTATATCGGGATAACCCACTGTTTTTAGGGAATTCGCATAGTATGTAGCGCCGCCTTCTGTTACCCAAAAGAATATGTTTTCGTTTGTTTCAACCGTGAATTCGGGTAGATAAATATCGAAGCCGTCGCTATCGATAAAATCTAACGTGAGTACGCAAGCCCTAAATGCCTGGGCATCACTTGTATAGTTACCAGCGCGGACGCCAAGGTCACCGCTTTTTTCGCCATAATCCGTAATGGTAAAAGAGCCAGCTGAAAACGTAACCTGTGCCAGGTTATATTGTGAACCCGATTCAGTATACAAATCATCTGTAGCAAAAGGCCACAGATAGGTGTAGGCGTAAGGATTTGAAGATACCCAGGGTACCGAATCAAAGCTGAGTCCTGATGGACCGTCTGTATCGAATATGCCACTCTTAGGGATGACCCCTTGAGCAATGCAGCTACACAAAGCCATCATAGCCAATACGAGGACACACTGCCTTTTCATCACTTCTCTCATCCTGGCAAATGGTACGATTACCACTTCTATCCTGGCCGAATCAACGATTTATCCAGACTTTGCCAAATTTAGATTAAAAAAACCGCCGCTCCTTCAAAGATAGCATATCTGATTAAAAGAGAAAAGTCAAGTAAAAAAACCGATAAAAAGATTTTTTGAAGAAAGTCTGATGCTGGATGCTGGATACTTGTCTGGCGACAGTCAAGACTCGATACTCGATTCTGGTAGTTTTGATTCTCAAGTCTTATTTCTTGATCTTCTCCGCAGCGCCAATCCGCCCAGGCCGAGCAGCAAAACCGTCCCCGGCTCTGGGATAGTTGTGCTGTAGACGGCGGCAGCGCATCGGAGAACCAAGCGAGATAGTCAGACGATGTCCCATGGCTTGGCTTTTCTCTGACTTAAATCACGGGCGCCATGTATGATGGTAAGGACTAAAATGCGGCCGGTTTCTACGCGATAGATAATACGATAATTATGCAACAGAAGCTCGCGAATATTTTGCTCTTCAACTTCCGGAACAGACCGTCCTATCTCGGGAAATTTCTGCAGACTTTCTACTGCCTCAATAATTTTTTCGACAAATCGAGTTGCATAATATTCTGAATCTCTTGCGATGAAATCCCGAACACCTTCCAGATCCGATACAGCCGGTTCAGTCCATTCAACCTTCATTGCGAAAGCAATCTCTTCTTAACTTCCTTGTGGGGAATAACGCGTCCTTCTTCAGCGGCCTTTGTAGCAACCGTTAACTTCTTTTTGACGTATAGTTCATACATAATATCATCCCAGGTTGCCTTCTCCGGCAGCCTGTCGATGAGCTTCTTTGCTTGTTCTTTGGCAATACTCATAAGCTTTCGACCTCCCGTTACTTATATTCATTATGCCTGATTAGATGGATTTCTAATTTTTGATGACTTTTCCGACGCAAGTTATGCTAGCAGAAAGGGGATAAGAAGTCAATAAAAAAGCAGATAACCACAGATTTTATTCTTACCGCAGAGTTCGCAGAGCTTAGTTTCAATTTTTCGACGCTGATTTCGCAGATTACGCTGAGATAAGATTATAACTAAAAATCTGCGTTAATCAGCGCAATCTGCGTCTAATTACCCTTTTTTAATTTCTTCCTCTGTGCCCTCAGCGTTCTCTGCAGTGAAACTAAAGGTTGTATTCTTTGATTTTTCGATAGAGTGTTCTTTCTCCGATGCCGAGGATTTTAGCGGCGGTTTGGCGGTTGCCTTTTGTTTTCGCTAATGTATCTATAATGGCTTGTTTTTCCAGCTCATTCAGTGTTCCGCCAGCCGCCCCCCTGCTTTCTTGCCCGCCGCCCCTCCTTGCGTCGGGAGACGCGGGGGCAGGCGAAAGCAAGAAGGGGGGCAATTGCCGTCTCTGCACTATTTCAGGTGGGATGTCCTGCAAATCAAGCTTATCTTTCTCACACATTACGACCATCGTTCGGATGCAGTTTCGAAGCTGACGAATATTACCGGGCCAGTCATAGTTTGAAAGGGCTGTCTGCGCTTGCTCTGTTATGCCGGTAACTTCAGAGCCGGTCTCTGCGACCGCCTCTTTGAGAAAATAATCTACAAGAGCAGGTATATCTTCCGCCCTGTCGCGCAGGGCCGGCAGAGAGATGTTCACGCCTTTGATTCTAAAGTACAAATCCTGCCTGAATTTTTTTTCTTCTATAAGTTTTGTTAAACTCTGGTTGGTTGCGCTAATGATGCGGGTATCTACAACAGTTGGCTTATTAGAGCCCACCGGTATTACGATACCATCTTCGAGCACCCGCAGCAGTTTTGCCTGGCAATTCGGGGCCATATCACCAATCTCATCCAGTAGTAGTGTCCCTTTATCAGCAATCTCAAACAGTCCTTTTCTGTCGTTTGTTGCGCCGGTAAAGGCACCTTTGGTGTGGCCGAATAATTCGCTCTCCAATAAGGTTTCGGTCAGGCCGGCACAGTTTACGGGCTTGAAGGGCTTATCGGCACGTGGGGAATTATTGTGAATTGCTCTTGCCAATAACTCCTTGCCTGTTCCGGATTCGCCCTCAATGAGGACAGATATATTAGTCGGAGCCACACGCCTGAGCACGCTAAATATGCCCTGCATTGTGGGATTCTCTCCGCGCACTGCCTCAAATTCAAACTGCTTTTCGTACCACGGCCATCCTGGCCGTGGTATCACGGGCTGGAAGCCCGTGATACGCTTCGAGCGGGAAGACGCGGCTTTTCGGCAGGCCTGGTCAACAAGCGTACGGAGCTGGTCGATGTCGATTGGCTTAACGAGATAATCGTATGCCCCCTTTCTTATAGCTTTTTTGCAGGTATCAATGGTTGCGTAAGCGGTAATCAAAATAACTTCTGTTTTGTCACTATGCTTCCTGGCTTCTTCAAGAACGGCAAGTCCATCAATATCGCCGCCCAATTTTAAATCAGTAACAACTATATCGACCGTTTGCTCGCGAAGGATTTCCAGGGCGTCTTTGCCGTTGTAAACAGCGATGGCCTTTGCACAGTGTTTTTCGAGCGCCTCAGCAATACCATCAGCGTGGTCAGGCTCGTCATCTACAACTAAAATTATGGCATCTTTACTCATTAAATTACTTTCTCAGTGGTTCTGTAGTGGCAGCTTTACGGTAAATGATGTCCCCTTGCCCGGCTCACTGTCAACAGTTATTGTACCATTATGCGCCTCGATAATCTTTTTAGCGGTTGGCAACCCCAATCCGCTTCCCTGCGGCCGAGATGAATAGAAGGCATCAAAAATTTTAGATAAATTAGCCGGTGCAATACCACAGCCGGTATCGCTAATTTGGATAACCGCCTGTTTTTTTTGTCGGTCTGTTCTTATTATTAATTCACCGCCATTGCTCATAGTTTGCTGGGCGTTAATAAACAGGTTCAGAATTAGCTGTTTTAGCATACCTTCATCAACTTTGCAAATAAGCGGCTTATTATACAGGCCCTGGCGAATAGTAATCGAGCGACTGTGAGCTTGTGACGCATAAAAATCAATCATATCACTGATAAGCTCATTGATGTCAACGCTTACCAGCTGTAGTTTGGTCCTGTCAATATATTTCAGAAAACCATCGAGGATTTGCTCAAGCCGGTCCGTTTCTTTTTGAATAACAGTCATTTTCCTAAGTGCCCTTGCGGGTATCCGACCGCCCTTGCCTGCCGGTGCGTCGGCATTTGAGTCCTGCAATTGCTCGCTGACAAGTTTCAAATTAATTTTAATTGTAGAGAGGGGATTCTTTATCTCGTGAGCAAGAGTGCCTGTCAACTTACTGAGCTCCTCGAGCTGTTTGAGATGACCGTTTGTACTTTTCTGAACCTTGGAGAGTTTCTTACGCAGAATTAGCCAGACAGCCGGTACAACAACCAGTAAAGCAACAACAAAACCATATACAAACTGGAGCACTTATTTCCCCTCTTCACCGCTGAGCTCGCCGAGCAATGTAGGGTGGGCTTCAGCCCACCAAAATCTATTAGAATGTGGTGGGGTTATGACCCCACCCTACTGACTATTTCCCCCTCTTCACCGCTGAGCCAGAAGCTTTTTTTGCCATAAAGACGCCAAAAGTGTGAAGTGCCTAAAGTGTTTTAGTTAATTGGTAACTAATTCTCTAATTCACTAATCACTAATCAACTGTTTCTACTTTAGCTCACTTTTATTCTCATTTTTTTCTACCGGTTTATGTTGCTGTTTTTCGGTCAGCTCAGCAAGAGCAGCTTTGCGGGAAAGTTTCAATCGTCCTATCTCATCAATCGCTATTAATTTTACCGGTATCAAATCGCCTACTTTGCAAATCTCGTCGACATTTTTGACGTAACCATCGCTTAATTCGCTTATATGACACAGTCCCTCAACACCTGGTATTATTTCAACGAATGCTCCAAAGTCTTTGACAGATACCACTTTTGACTGGGGATATATCCGCCCTACTTCAGGCGGCTGTGTAATTGATTCGATAATCTCTTTGGCCTTGAGGTGGCCATCGCCGCCGAGACAGCTTATGTAAATAGTTCCATCCTCCTCGACCTCAATGGTTGTATCAGTCTGTTCCTGAATGCCTTTGATGACCTTACCGCCCGGGCCGATTACCTTGCCGATTAATTCAGGGTCAATTTCAATGGAAACCAGCTTCGGAGCATATATACTTAACTCTGGTTTTGGCTTACTAATGGTCTTGGCCATAATTTTCAGAATCTCTAAGCGGGCCTGTTTCGCCCGCTCCAGTGCCTCAACCATAATATTGTGTCCCAATCCCTCGGCCTTGATATCAAGCTGTATTGCCGTAACGCCATCAGCAGTACCAGCGACTTTAAAATCCATATCTCCGAAATGGTCTTCCTCGCCAAGGATATCGGTCAGCAACTCATATCGGCCATTTTTGTCGCTGACCATTCCAATTGATATGCCGGCTACAGGTTTTGTAATCGGAACGCCGGCATCCATTAGAGCAAGGGTCCCGCCACAAACCGAAGCCATAGAGCTGGAACCATTCGACTCGGTGATATCCGAAACGAGCCTGACAGTGTATGCGAACTCATCTTCCGGCGGCCTTATCGCCTCCAAAGCCCGTTCAGCAAGTGCCCCATGGCCAATCTCTCTTCGACCAGGGCCACGGACAGGTCTTACCTCGCCGACAGAAAACGGCGGGAAGTTGTAATGAAGGGTAAAATTTTGAGCGTACTCATCTAATAAGCCATCTATAATTTGCGCATCCCTGATAGTACCAAGTGTAACAGTCACCAGTGCCTGAGTTTCACCTCTCGTAAACAACGCTGAGCCGTGAGTCCTGGGCAAGATACCTACTTCACAGGCAATAGAACGAACATCATCGTATCCTCTGCCATCGGCTCTTTTACCGTCTAATAGCAGCTTGCGAACAATCTCACCTTCTATCTTTTCAAGCATTCGCTTAAAGATTGCTTTATCGCATTTCGGCTCAGGAACTTCTGTACTTACAGCCTGCTGCCGATTGTTCTCAGCAACACAGTATTCAGCGCTAAGCCGGTCAAAGAGTTCCTGTACGGCGGTATTGCGTTGCTGCTTGATTGGTGTCTGTTTGAGCTCGCGCAATTTGTCAGCTACCTTTGAGTGAATTTCGTAATAGAGCTCCTCATCGATTTCAATGAGCGGAATTTCCTTTTCAACGCTGACTTTCGAATGGAGCTCTTCAATCATCTCGCAAATTTGGCGGACAGTTTCCTGTGCTGTTGCGACAGCTTCAGCGATAATCTCTTCCGACAATTCCTTTGCGCTGACCTCAATCATATTTATGGCATCTTTGCGTCCATCAACAAGCATGTTTAGGTCGCCGTCTGCAATCTGCTTATGCGTTGGATTGACTACAAACTCTCCATCTACTCTGCCTAATCTGCAAGACCCGATGGGACCTAAAAACGGAATCTTGCTTATTGTAAGGGCTGCGCTTGCCCCTATCATAGCTGGGACGTCAGGGTCATTTTCGCGGTCTGCACTTAAAACAGATGCTATAATCTGCACTTCCTGGAAATAGCC